>NZ_JADDYG010000323.1:19399-33369 GCF_015163535.1 Vibrio sp. OPT46
TACTTACCGTGGTAAGGTGGACGATTATATCGATTACAAATAACAAGATAATTAGGGTAAATTAGAAAACACTATTACGTTTTAGTAATAATTACTCTGTAATCGATTATTCGGCACTCTCATGGAAAAGCAATGCAAGGTTACTCATACTCCCTTCCTCACATTCAAAGTACTGCGTTTGCTCAGGCTCTCTCAAAGTAACACTGAGTATCTTCTCTACCTCACCAAACTCCTCGCTAAAGTACTCACTGACTAATATGACGCGCTCACCAATACTAAATTCCAGTGACTTCTCATCTACCAACGCTCGATGATACTGGTCTAATTTAAAGTCCTTTATAACTAAGGTTCTTTCAATACTGCTCCCCCCTAAATTAAGCTCCGACAGTAGAACCTGACTGTTTATATTTTCTATTGATATTTCTAGACGGTTAGGATGTGAAACATCACACTTAAATAGCGCAGTATTAGTGTGGCTGGAAGCACAAGCAGATGAACTAAAAATAAGTCCAAGCAAAGAAATGTTACGCAGCATTTTTAATCGAAGCATATTTTTTGTAAGCCTTTTCTAATTTGACGTCGTATTGATTTTTCTGATACTCAGAACCATTGTAACCACGAGCAAAGGCAGCCCAATTTTTATCTCTTATATGTTCACCTAAGCCAGACTTTTGGATAAACGTAACAAAAGCCTCAAGTTGTTTCTTCTCCGACTCGAATACAGCTTTAACAAAGGATTCAGCGGTAACATGACCAGCTAACTTGAAATTAAAGCCCATAATTTGGAAACGTCCCCAAGATGCGGAGCGGATTGCTGCATTTGAATTCAGTTCAATCGCTTTATTTAAACGTACGTATTCTGAGATACCACCAACGTACAGACTTCGATTCCAATGCCGACTTGAAATACTTGGATGACTGTTATCGTAGGCTCTTGAAGTGAGTCTCGAAAATATATGAGCCTCAAACAAAATCTTTGGCTTACCATTGCTAAAGTAGGCTTCTCCTCGGCTCTCAACTTCAGCTACAGCTTTAATAGCAGCGACTTCGCATCCAAGAGTTTCAGCTACTTTGCTATAATCCAAGTCCGTCAACGCATCTCTTGAGCCAACCAAGGGTAACGTATATGCCACCGCAGTCTCAGGTGTTCGTTTTAAATACTCATTTAGCTTACGATGGCTTCTTCCATTCACATCTATCCTTCCATCTGGACGAGCCATCCCAACAAGGTTTTTCTGAAAAGCTTTAATTGCGGCGACAGTCTTGGAGTTTTCCGGTCTAGAGCCTAGTTTCCCATCCACTTTAAGCTCCTTTACTCCCTTTAAAGAACCAAGCAATTGGTTAATAGACCTTTGTACCGTACGAATATCAACATCCACATTTTTACCACCCAAGCCAACAGAGCCGCTTATTCTTATTGAAGCCATGAAAGTACCTCCTTTTTAAATTTTGGAGGAGATTGTCATGCCCAATAAAGCTTAGAAAAATATCATTAAGAATTGTTTTCAATAATTTAGGTCAACTATGCAATACCTCATCCAATATTTACATAACAACGTATTTTCACTCGACGCAGATAACAAAAAACCCAGCACTGAGGCTGGGTTTTGGTGTTCTAGTGGTTAATGAGTTAACCGATGTGCGTTGCGCCTGCCATGTACTTCTGAAGTACTGTAGGGATTGCAATGCGGCCGTCTGCTTCTTGGTTGTTTTCTAGGATAGCAACCATTGTACGACCTACAGCAAGACCAGAACCGTTTAGCGTGTGTACAAGTTCAGGTTTCTTCTCGCCTTTACGACGGAAACGCGCTTGCATACGACGAGCTTGGAAGTCCCACATGTTAGAACATGAAGAGATCTCACGGTAAGTTTCTTGAGCAGGAACCCAAACTTCTAGGTCGTAAGTCTTACGAGCGCCAAAGCCCATGTCACCTGTACATAGAACCACTTTACGGTAAGGAAGCTCAAGAAGTTGTAGAACTTTCTCAGCGTGACCTGTTAGCTCTTCTAGTGCGTTCATTGAATCTTCTGGCTTAGTGATTTGTACTAGCTCAACTTTGTCGAACTGGTGCATACGGATCAGACCACGAGTATCACGACCGTAAGAACCTGCTTCTGAGCGGAAACATGGCGTGTGCGCTGTCATCTTAATTGGTAGATCCGCTTCGTCAGAAATCGTGTCACGAACTAGGTTCGTTACAGGTACTTCTGCAGTAGGGATTAGAGACAGTTTACGTGGCTCTTCGTCGTTTACTTTTTCTACTAGCGGCTCAGTGTGGAAAAGATCTTTACCAAACTTAGGAAGCTGACCAGTACCGAATAGGCTGTCAGAGTTTACTAGGTAAGGTACGTACATTTCTGTGTAGCCGTGCTCTTCAGTGTGAAGATCTAGCATAAACTGAGCGATTGCACGGTGTAGACGAGCGAATTGGCCTTTCATCACGATGAAACGTGCGCCAGTGATCTTAACTGCACTTGCGAAGTCTAGACCGTCGCCCATTTCGCCTAGGTCAACGTGATCTTTCAGTTCGAAGTCGTAAGACTTTGGCTCACCCCAACGAGAGATTTCAACGTTGTCGTTTTCATCTTTGCCATCTGGCACTTCATCTGCTGGGATGTTTGGTACAGAAAGCGTGAATTCGTCTAGTTGAGCCATTACTTGCTCAAGTTCAACTTTCTTCGCATCAAGATCGCTACCTAGCGTACCGATTTGTTTCTTGATCTCTTCTGCGCCTTCTTTGTCGCCAGCCGCCATTTTTTGGCCGATTTGCTTGGAGATGGAGTTACGCGTGGATTGTAAATTTTCTACTTCTACTTGAATGGACTTACGTTGTTCTTCAAGTTTACGAATAGTATCTACGTCTAGCTTAAAGCCACGACGCGCCAGTTTAGCAGCTGTTTCATCCAGCTCTGTACGAAGTAATTTAGAATCCAGCATTGTTAATCCTATGCTTTTTGTTGTGAAATCACGCGCACTTTCCAAGCGTACGCGTTAAAAAAATTTACTGAACAAATGTATCCAAAAACGCCTACTTTTCATAGCGCTTTTGTGGGCTATTTGCGTCTAAAGTAGCCAAGTAATCTAACTTTTCGCCGATTTTGGTCTCTAGACCACGATTTGTCGGCTGATAGTACCTACGATCGCCCATTTCAGGCGGCAAATATTGCTCACCGGCTGCGTAAGCACCAGGCTCATCGTGAGCATAACGATACTCAGCCCCATAACCCATGTCTTTCATCAAACTGGTTGGCGCATTTCGAAGGTGATGCGGCACTTCATATTCAGGTAAGTTATGAGCGTCCGTTAGCGCTTGTTTCCAAGCAACGTAAACGGCATTACTCTTTGGAGCGCACGCGAGATAAACAATAGCTTGAGCAATCGCACGTTCACCTTCTGCTGGACCAACGCGTGTAAAACAGTCCCACGCGGAGAGTGCCACTTGCATGGCTCTAGGGTCCGCATTGCCGACATCTTCCGATGCTATCGCAAGTAATCGACGGGCAATATAAAGAGGATCACAACCCGCAGCAATCATACGTGCAGCCCAGTAAAGCGCCGCATCTGGGTTAGAGCCACGAATGGATTTGTGGACCGCAGAGATTAAGTCATACCAGATATCACCTTTGTTATCGAAGCGAGAGACTTTCTCCCCTGCCACTTCAGCCAGCAACTTAAGCGTGATCTCTTTTTCACCTTGCGCATTATCTTCTGCCATGTCGTAGAGCAGCTCAAGATAATTGAGAGACATGCGAGCATCACCGTTGACCAGTTCTGCTAGGCGGTCTAATACGTTATCAGCGAAATGTGCGGGTGTATTGCCCAAGCCACGCTCTTTGTCACTGATCGCTTGATTCAGCGCCAGTGAGATTTCATCTTTATCGAGAGACGTTAGCTTGTAGACACGTGCACGTGACAGCAATGCGTTGTTTAACTCAAACGATGGGTTTTCTGTCGTCGCACCAATAAAGGTAACCGTGCCATCTTCGATATGCGGTAAAAACGCGTCTTGTTGAGATTTGTTGAAGCGATGCACCTCATCCACAAATAAGATGGTGCGGCGACCCGCCATTTTGTTCTCACGTGCTTTCTCGATTGCAGCACGGATTTCTTTCACACCAGACGTTACGGCAGACACACGCTCTACTTCAGCATTGGCGTAGTTTGCAGCCACTTCCGCTAATGTCGTTTTGCCTGTGCCTGGTGGTCCCCAAAGGATCATAGAGTGAATGTGACCCGCCTCTAGCGCACGGCGCAGTGGCTTACCAGGGCCTAAAATGTGCTGCTGTCCAATGTATTGCTCGATTGTTTCCGGTCTCATACGAGCAGCAAGGGGACGAAAATCTTCGTCCCCCGAGAAATCTAATGTGTAATTACTCACTACCAATTAATTCCTTTGGTCATCCACATCCACACCTTTTGGAATTGTGAATGTGAATCTGTCTGCTTTTGGTTTACCCAGCTTCACGTTGTTAAAGGTGAACAAACCTTTTTGACCGTCTTGCTCAACCACGTTGAAGCCTTTCACGACACCTTTGGCATCAATATTAATCTGGAATTGACCTTGTGTGGAGTCTACTGCGGTAGGAATGAGAGTGAACTGGTCACCTTTTTGAGATATTTTGTAGTTATTCCAATCACTTGCTCGGTTACGCGTTAGCAAAACAAATGGCGTTTGCTCTGTTGCTTGCTCTTGCCAGTAGATGCTCACTTGCTCGATGAATGGGCTGTAGTACCACAATGTCTTACCGTCAGAGACCAATAGGTTCTCATCAGGGAATGTTGTACTCCAACGGAACAGGCTTGGGCGAGCGATTTCAACCGTACCTTCTCCTTCCATAACCGTTTCGCCTTCAGGGCTGATAACCTGCTGAGAGAAATCTGCACTAAAGCCATCATTCATAGAAAGGCGTTTGTTTAATTCATCTTTAGGAGACGCTGCGTGTGCAGTAGAGAAGAGGGAAAAGCTTAAAACAAGCGCGGAGAAAAGTTTCGCTGAAAATAGTTTTTTCATTCAGATACCTATTATTAGAACCACTCACCTCAGTTGGACTGAGGTGAGTAACACAAGTTCATTAATCTTTTGGTGGCGCAGGTGCCAGTACTTCACGGTTACCGTTATGACCCGGAGCACTTACGATGCCCTGCGCCTCAAGCTGCTCTACAATACGGGCGGCACGGTTGTAACCTATCTTAAATCGGCGCTGAACACCGGAAACCGAACCTCGACGTGATTGAACCACGTGCTCAACAACTTGATCGAAGAGCGGGTCTACATCTTCATCCGCTTCCATTTGCTCACCTGGCAATAGACTTTCTGGAGTTTGATCTCCACTGATGATCTCTTCAATGTAGTTCGGTTTACCACGCGCTTTCCAGTTGTTTACAACAGCATGAACATCATCATCTGATGCAAATGCACCGTGAACACGAGTTGTATGACTTGACCCCGGCGGTAGATACAACATATCACCCATACCAAGTAGTGATTCTGCGCCGCCTTGATCTAGGATTGTACGAGAGTCCGTTTTAGTCGATACCGTAAACGCAACACGAGTTGGAATGTTCGCTTTAATTAGACCAGTAATAACATCAACCGATGGACGCTGAGTCGCAAGAATTAAGTGAATACCTGCCGCACGCGCTTTTTGCGCCAAGCGAGCAATCAGTTCTTCAACTTTCTTACCTACCACCATCATTAGGTCAGCAAATTCGTCAACAACAACGACGATGTAAGGCAGCTTTTCTAGCAATGGCGGTTCAGTATCCATGCTGTCGCCTTCTTGCCAGAACGGGTCATGGATTGGGTGGCCCGCTTCTGCTGCCATCTTCAATTTTTCGTTGAAGCCCTTCACATTACGTACACCTAATGCCGACATCAATTTGTAACGACGTTCCATCTCGCCCACACACCAACGTAGAGCATTTGATGCGTCTTTCATATCAGTCACAACTTCAGAAAGAAGATGAGGGATACCTTCATAAATAGAAAGCTCTAGCATTTTCGGGTCAATCATGATGAAGCGTACATCTTCTGGGCCAGCTTTATACAGCATGCTCAAAATCATCACGTTCACACCTACCGACTTACCAGAACCTGTTGTACCTGCTACTAGCACGTGTGGCATCTTCGCAAGATCTGCCACCACAGCTTCGCCCGCAATGTCTTGACCTAACACAACCGTTGTTGGTGACGTTGCTTGCTCAAACTGAGGGCTACTGATGACATCAGATAAATAGACCGTCTGACGACTCATGTTTGGCAGTTCCAAACCGATGTAAGGCTTGCCAGGGATTACTTCCACGACACGTACCGCCATCGCAGACAATGCACGCGCTAAGTCAGTTGAAAGACCAGAAATACGACTTACTTTCACCCCCGGCGCCAAATCAAGCTCAAAACGAGTGATCACTGGACCAGGATAAATACCAACCACATCGGCTTTGATTTTGTAGTCAGCGAGTTTGCTCTCTACCAATCGAGCGACCTGCTCTAACGCATCACGGTCGATAAAGTTTTCACGTTTTTCTGGATGATAAAGCAACTCGAGCGTTGGGAGTGGCTCTTCCGGAACTGGCAAGTTTTCTTCTTTCTGTACCAAAAATGGGTTTTGTGTTGCAGCGACTTTGGCTTGCGCATTGGAAACCATATCTTGGAATGCGGTAACGTCTTGGTCGTTGTCTTGGGCCTCTTCTACCTCCACTTTTTGAGGTGCAGGTTCAAATGTTGTTGAAGGTGTTGCAACTTGCTGATGAGGCGTTGTTGGCTGTACTTGCTGCGCAGGCTGAGACTCCACTTCGTCTTCATCATCTAACACATCAAAGTCAGAGATCGTAGGCTCAATATGTTGGCTCGATTCCGTTTGCGCCGTGATGCTATCTAATACAGCAGAATCAATTGCAGGCTCTTCATGTACAGGATGCTCAATACTTGGCTGCTGTACTTGCTCTGCTTCAAATTGTTCGTACTCCGCATAATCTGGTTCAACACTGATCGGTTCTTCTGTAGCTGTATGTGGCTCTACATAGGAAGAGTAAGTGTCTGCAAATGATGGGGCTGCCTGTTCTTCAGTTCCCCAGTCATCTGCTTGTTGCGCCGCTGCTTCAAGCTCTTCTATCGTAACATTCAGTTGCTTGGTGCGTTCCAAGAGCGGATCAACGTTATCCGTGTTAACCGTATGGATAGGTTGTATTTGAGGCTCAGGTTCAGAATAAACTGGCGCAGCATTAACCGTAGCCTTGCGTTGTGGTGGCGTCGGTTCTACCATCGCCTGTTCCGCAGGCTTATCAGGTTTAGCTTGCGGCATATAAATAGGATACTCATGCGCTGGCGCCGGCTCTTTCGGTTCATCGACATCGTACGCCGTTAAATGAGGAAGCGGCTCATCATCAATTTCATGGTCTACATTATGTTTAGGCGTAGAGACTTTATCTTCTACAAACTCATCAAGCTGAGGTTCTAAAACTTCCTGCTCTGAACCTCTTGCCTTATTTGCAAGCGCGGCAATTAGTGCTAACGCACGATCACCAAGCCATTCCACGATGTTAAGCCATGAGATGCCAGTGAAGAGCGTAAAGCCCGCTCCCCACAAGAACAGCAGTACCAATGTGGTACCGAGTACATTCAATGTAGGTAAAGCGAGGCTAGACAACACATCCCCGACCACACCTCCGGATGAAAAATACCAAATGTCATCAAAATTAATATCGGCAAGACCGCAACTGGTCATAATAAGGACGACAAGACCGAGCAGCCTTGTACCCCATAGCATGAAATCAATTGGCTCATCTTCTCCTCGTTTACGGCAAATCACCCATGCAGCCGCCGCTAGCAAGAAAGGGATTGGGTAAGCGAGAGAGCCAAATGTGAAGAATAGAGTATCGGCTAGCCAAGCGCCGAAAAGGCCACCAGCATTATCGATATCCCCTCCCCATGCGGTTTGGGACCAAGAAGGATCGGCCGGACTGAAGGTAAATAGTGCAACCGCAAGCAATACCGAGCTAAGAACGCCAACGATAAAGCAGCACTCTTTTAAGCGTTGGAAGCCATTTAAGCGTGAAGACTGGGGCTCTTCACTGGTTTTGATAATGGTTTCGACTTTCTTTGCGTTCTCTTTGAACATAAATCAACTTGAATATGGAAATGAAATAGGAAATTGCAAAACATTCCGAGCGGCATCAAGCCGCTCGGTAAATTGATTTAACCATATCAAGGAGAAAAACCCAATTACTCTCTGGCGAAAGCGGAAGCATATACCGCTTTCTTTGCAAGAAATTAACGAGTTTTGATCACAAGCTGGTTAGATTGTTTCACTTCTTCCATAACAACGTATGTGCGAGTGTCATTTACGCCAGGTAGACGTAGTAACGTATCGCCCAATAGTCGGCGGTAAGCACCCATATCTGATACACGGGTTTTAAGAAGATAGTCAAAGTCACCTGAAACAAGATGACACTCTTGTATGTCGTCTAGCTTTTGAACAGCTGAGTTAAACTGCTCAAACACATCCGGCGCACCACGGTTTAGCGTAATCTCAACGAATACTAATAGTGATGCATCCAGGAACTGCGGATTCAATAATGCAGTATACCCTGTGATATAACCCTGACGCTCTAAGCGACGTACACGCTCCAAACATGGCGTTGGAGAAAGTCCCACACGTTTTGAAAGCTCAACGTTTGAAATACGACCGTCTTTCTGCAGCTCATTAAGAATGTTGCGGTCGATACGGTCTAGTTCCTTGGACGGCTTTTTATAGTTGTCTGCCATTTTTTATTCCACCTTATTACTTCCTTGCAAAAAAATATACTACAACTTTTTAATATTTGGTGCCAAATTTTACAAATCTATAACTATACTAGTTATTAATTCGACAATAACACCCTACTAACAGTTAATACAACCATTATAGAAAGAGGATACAGGATGATCATTGGCGTACCTAAGGAAATCAAGAATCACGAATATCGTGTTGGTATGATCCCAGCTAGCGTGAGAGAACTCATCTCACATGGTCACCAAGTTTTAGTTGAGACCAATGCAGGTGCCGGCATTGGTTTTTCAGACGATGATTACATCGCTGTCGGCGCATCCATTCTCCCTCATGCTGCTGACGTATTTGCGCAAGCAGACATGATTGTAAAAGTAAAAGAACCCCAAGCAGTAGAGAGAGCAATGCTCCGCGAAGGGCAAATTTTATTTACTTATTTACACCTAGCACCAGATTTTCCACAAACTGATGAGCTAATCAAGAGCAAAGCTGTCTGTATAGCCTATGAGACTGTAACAGATAATATGGGTCGTTTGCCACTGTTAGCACCAATGTCAGAAGTGGCAGGTCGGATGTCTATCCAAGCTGGTGCGCAAACGTTGGAAAAATCGCACGGCGGTCGTGGTCTGCTCCTAGGCGGCGTACCTGGTGTTGAACCTGCAAAAGTCGTTATCGTTGGTGGTGGCGTTGTTGGTGCAAACGCTGCTCGTATGGCGGTTGGCCTTCGCGCTGACGTCACCATTCTAGACCGTAACGTAGACACACTTCGTAAGCTTGACGAAGAATTCCAAGGTCGCGCAAAAGTGGTTTATTCTACTGAAGACGCTATCGAGAAGCATGTTCTAGAAGCGGACCTTGTTATCGGTGCCGTTCTAATTCCTGGCGCAGCAGCACCTAAACTGGTCACTAAAGAGCACATTGCTAAGATGAAGCCTGGTGCAGCAGTGGTTGACGTGGCAATTGACCAAGGCGGTTGTTTCGAAACTTCACACGCGACAACTCACGCAGATCCAACTTACATCGTTGATGAAGTGGTTCACTACTGTGTAGCAAATATGCCTGGCGCAGTTGCTCGCACTTCAACATTTGCACTCAACAACGCTACGCTTCCATACATCGTGAAGTTAGCAAATAAAGGCTACCGCGAAGCACTTCTAGAAGACAAAGGCTTCCTTGAAGGTCTAAACGTTATTCACGGAAAAGTAACATGTAAAGAAGTAGCAGAAAGCTTTGACTTGGAATACGTTGAACCAACTCAAGCTATCGCTATGTTTAATTAATGACAAAATAAAACATAACTTGTCACGTTTTGTTTACAAAAGCCCACTCATAAGTGGGCTTTTTCATATAGAGCGTTTGGCTATAAAGAATAACTAAATCTTATATGCACAAATTAAAATATTTCTAGGTGTGACCGATTTAGGGCAAAACTCTGACAATCTAACACGGTAACCACGTTCTTCAAGATAAAGCACTTTGTCTAATGCGAGCCAGATCTCCAACGGACGTTGAAAAACAAGTTGCACTAAGCTCATTCTCTCCATTTGCCAGAAGCGTTGTTCGCTTAACTTTTCAAAATGAGAGAAATCGATTTCTTGAGGAAGAACAATGCCTTTTTGCTCCGCTGCCCAGCGACATAAAGATTCAAAACCATCACTTAATTGCGACTTACGGATACTCGGCACAGGCTGATACTCTGCCATTCCCAAAGCTTGTCGCGTGATCAAATCAAACCCAAGACGAAACATCATTTCCTGCTGACGATGACGACGCACGCGCTCTCCTCCTGTCACCGTTTGTTGTAATGGGATACGCAGTTCTTGCTTAGACAATGAGAGAGAAGAAGCCCTGCCCGATTCCGACATCGGCTGGTATTGTTCCGACTGAATCAAGTGGTAACAACAAGGTGATATGGTCATCGCAGCAATCCCATTTTCACTGCCGTACTGCATTAGACGAGCGTGAAGGTCACCGCATGCATGCAGTGCTACTGCGTGTTGCGTTGGCTTAAACACGGCTTTCGCTTTGCTATCAAACGCGTCGCCTTGAATAAACGTCATCTTCCAATGATGTTCATTGGCTGCTTGTTGCCCCGAATCGCACAGTGCTTGTTGGTATTCAAAGCTGGTTACAGGCTGATCGGTTTGCGTTGTCAGGATTCGCCCCAAGTAACCTTTACCTGAGCACCATTCTAGCCATTCTTCGCCACAGTGTTGTTGAATTGCAGCTTCACCCATCGAGCTAATTTGCTCCAACTTACGTCCCGGAATACCGTTATCTAAACCACGAGCGAGTTCCAAGCCGTTTAACGACAAAAGCTCTAAATGAGTCAGTTCTGCGAGTTGTTCAAGCTCAGGCAAAAACGGACTAAGTGCTTTTAACGCGAGTTCTGGTGCTGCTTTGTATTCTTCGATTTGAGAGGGAGTAAGAGACGCTAGCCATTGGCACAGTCGAGGATGTTGCTCCTGCCAAGGTAATGATGTGTGAATGCTGCTTTTAAAAGGCTCGAATCGCCACAAAGATTGGTTTTCGATTAAGCAGTCATTAATAAACTGAAATTGCGTTTTCATAGCTCCCCCTACAACGAGCGCATTGTAGAGGGAATCGAAACATCAATGAAGTGTTATCTCACCGGAAGCTCGATGTCTTTAAACATCTCTTCGATTTCTGCATTAGACTTCAACGAAATCGCCTGCTCAACCACTGGACGCGTTAAGTGCGGTGCAAAACGCTCCATAAAATCGAACATGTAAGAGCGTAAGAATGTACCACGGCGGAAGCCGATGCTCGTGGTGCTCGCGCCAAACAAATGGCTCGCATCTATTGCAACCAAGTCACCGTCCTGCTCTTCATCCACAGCCATGCTTGCAATCACACCCACACCAATACCCATACGAACGTAAGTTTTAATGACGTCTGCATCAGTTGCCGTGAACACCACTCGCGGGGTTAAACCTTCGCGGTTGAATGCTGTATCCAGCTCTGAACGACCAGTAAAACCGAACACGTAAGTGACTAATGGGTAAGCGGCAAGATCACTGATCGTTACTTTGTCTTTCTTCGCTAGTGGGTGGTCTTTAGGCACAACTATTGAACGATTCCAGTGATAACAAGGCAGCATGATGGCATCTTGATATAAGTGAAGAGCTTCTGTCGCAATCGCAAAATTCGCAGTGCCTTTAGCTATCGCCTCAGACATTTGTGACGGTGTACCTTGGTGCATGTGTAACGACACTTTTGGATAACGAGAAGTAAAACCTTTGATGACATCTGGCAGTGCATAACGAGCCTGCGTATGTGTCGTGGTGATATTCAGCGTCCCCATTTCTGGATGGGTGTGCTCTCCAGCCACCGCTTTGATACTTTCTACACGAGCGAGAATTTCTTGAGAGATACGTACAATTTCTTCTCCAGCTGGCGTCACTTGCGTTAAGTGCTTACCGCTACGTTCAAAAATCTGAATACCTAACTCATCTTCCAGCAACCGAACCTGTTTACTAATACCTGGCTGAGAGGTATATAAGCTTTCCGCCGTTGCAGATACATTCAGATTATGGTTTACAACCTCAACAATATACTTCAGCTGCTGCAGTTTCATCGTAATCCCTTACTTATTCATGAGAGAGTTTATTGGCCACTCAAGCGAGCGATATAATAATTAGTTATAACGCGTTCAAATCGAAATGAACAGCAATTTCTAACTTATACCTCAATCACATACTAATAATCTTCAAGCAAGAAACAATATGCACAAAGTTGAGCCAATAAATGACCGAAGTTCTATGATGTGACTTCTATCAGTAACTAAAACGTGGGAGAGACAAAATAATCAAACAAATAAGGTGCCGAGTAAGATAAGATTCATGTATTCTTTAACGCTAGCCGCAGAAAAGTAAAGCAGACGCAAAGATATGAATATTGGTTTAATAATCGCTTTGGTAGCCATCCTACTGGTGTTAATCCTAGGCTATAACATTATGTTGCAATATAAGGTTAAAGTTGAAACCGCAAAAAGGCAGGAATCAGCGCGATATGTAGCCTTGATAGATGGTACTGAAGAGTTGATTGGTCATGCGCACCATATCCCTTTTAGTAAAGAGCTGTTGCTGTGTCTAAACAATCGTATTCTTGACGCGCTAGAGAGCATGCATGAGCTGGACCCGAAGAACAAGCAACTTGCTCAACGTATCGAAAATATGAAGCAGCAGATTACGCAGCTAAAAGAGAATGGTCCTACTGGCGAGAGTACCACTTTCAAGATGCCGAGTAGTGATAAACAAGCTATCGTCATGCTTAAGCTGGTTAAACGACTTCGCGACACTATCCGTAACGAGCACAACAAAGGCCGATTGGATACCCAGACTTACGTCACCGAAAATGCGCGCTTGGAAACGATGCAAATTCGCATCAACATTGAAAATGTCATCAAAAGAGCAAACGACTCTATCGCTCGTGGCCAACCAGGCACCGCGCTTCAACTGCTGCGTAAAGGTATCGATGCTTTGAGCACTAAGAGCGATCCTTATTCTATTCAAGCGAAACAAAAGCTTGAAGAGATGTTGGGTGACTTAGATAAAAAGCGCCAAGATAAAAGCGATGCTGAAATGCAGCAGATTGCTGACAAAGAGCGTGACAATGACATGGAAGCACTCTTCGGCGAGAAGAAAAAGTGGTAACATTCACTTCAGGTCAAGAAAGGCTGCAATTGCAGCCTTTTTTCTATCCGCAAGACAACGGATATGCCCAATAAAAATGTGAAGTACTAAAACTAAAATGATGAATCTAGACACCTATCAAGATCTTCTTGCTCCCATTAACCAATTTCTGCAATGCAGTACACCTGATGAATGGGTAGAGGAAGCAAAGAAACCAGAGAACCTTCAAACCATTTTGTTAGACCACCTACTGTGCGAACTAAAAGCTGGCCAATCTGCCATGTTTTTAATTCGTAAGTATGCCGTTGATCAATCCAGTTCACATGCTCTACTTGACTGGTTTAAGCCCTACGAAGATTTTGCTTACCGTAACGTAGGCTCATTGGAAACTTTAAAAGGCAAGAGCAATATTTCTAAGTCAATCATGGCTAAGTCCGACTCACCATACAGCCAAGATTTGATCGATAAGATGGTGCTTTTGATAAAAGAGGAGTTACACCACTTTTATCAAGTTTTAGAGATCATGGAAAGTCGTGGAATTGAGTA
>NZ_JADDYG010000323.1:33379-36801 GCF_015163535.1 Vibrio sp. OPT46
AGGTGAC
Source organism: Vibrio sp. OPT46 (assembly GCF_015163535.1). Classification (NCBI taxonomy): domain Bacteria; kingdom Pseudomonadati; phylum Pseudomonadota; class Gammaproteobacteria; order Vibrionales; family Vibrionaceae; genus Vibrio; species Vibrio sp. OPT46. The sequence goes on from NZ_JADDYG010000323.1 coordinate 33,387, forward strand.
TTAGATAAAAAGCGCCAAGATAAAAGCGATGCCGAAATGCAGCAGATTGCTGACAAAGAGCGTGACAATGACATGGAAGCTCTCTTCGGCGAGAAGAAAAAGTGGTAACATTCACTTCAGGTCAAAAAAGGCTGCAATTGCAGCCTTTTTTCTATCCGCAAGACAACGGATATGCCCAATAAAAATGTGAAGTACTAAAACTAAAATGATGAATCTAGACGCCTATCAAGATCTTCTTGCTCCCATTAACCAATTTCTGCGATGCAGTACACCTGATGAATGGGTAGAGGAAGCAAAGAAACCAGAGAACCTTCAAACCATTTTGTTAGACCACCTACTGTGCGAACTAAAAGCTGGCCAATCTGCCATGTTTTTAATTCGTAAGTATGCCGTTGATCAATCCAGTTCACATGCTCTACTTGACTGGTTTAAGCCCTACGAAGATTTTGCTTACCGTAACGTAGGCTCATTGGAAACTTTAAAAGGCAAGAGCAATATTTCTAAGGCAATCATGGCTAAGTCCGACTCACCATATAGCCAAGATTTGATCGATAAGATGGTGCTTTTGATAAAAGAGGAGTTACACCACTTTTATCAAGTTTTAGAGATCATGGAAAGTCGTGGAATTGAGTACAAAAATATTCCAGCAAGTCGTTATGCTAAAGGACTGATTTCGCATATGAAGACTCATGAGCCGGAAACGCTGATCGATAAACTCATCATTGGTGCGTACATCGAAGCCCGATCTTGTGAGCGTTTTGCCAAACTAGCACCACATATGGATGACGATATCGCAAAGTTCTACATTTCTTTATTACGTTCAGAAGCACGCCATTACCAGGATTATCTTGTATTAGCGGAGCAAATCGCAGGCAAAGATATCAGCGAGCGCATCGCCTACTTTGGACGTATAGAGGCAGATTTAATTTCTACGCCAGATACAGATTTTAAGTTTCACAGTGGTATTCCAGCCTAGCGAGCATATTCTCCCAAGGTTGAGCATACTCTGAACTTATATAGACAGAGAATAAATAAGCCGGACATTTCGTCCGGCTTATTTATTGTAGCAATGAGGTTAGGAATAAAGCTGAAACACAACAACTAGAGCTGGAATGAACCCATTCGAGTTTTCAAGTTGTGCGCTAGGCTACTAATCTGCTGACAAGCCACAGCCGTTTGTGAAGCTCCCTCAGCCATCTCTGTTGAAGCACTATTAATATGCTCCACGCTGCGATTCAGCTCTTCGGATACAGAATTCTGCTCACTGCACGCCGTTGCGATTTGTGTACTCATTTGCGCTATGTTATCGACAGAATGTTCAATTTCTTTTATCTGGCTATCAGCATCATTAACTTGCTCAACACACTGAGAAATACCCTCCTGACAATCACGGCTTGAATGCCCTATTTTACTGCTGCTCTCTTGTAGTTGATTAACAATTTCCACAATTTGTGAAGTGGAGTCTTGAGTGCGTTGCGCCAGAGAACGAACCTCATCTGCCACAACAGCAAACCCACGTCCTTGTTCACCAGCCCGAGCGGCTTCAATTGCGGCGTTCAGTGCTAACAAGTTTGTTTGCTCGGCAATCCCGCGGATCACATCTACGACCACATTGATATTGTTTGAGCTCGATTCAAGCTCACGTGCCAGTTCATCTGATTCTTGGATCGTATGTGATACACGCTCAATTACTGCGATAGTTTGTTGTAACGTCACCGTTCCTTGCTTTGCCACTTCCGCAGCCGAATAAGCAGAGGTTGCGCCAACTTCGGTATTTTGTGCCACTTCACTTACAGCAGCTTGCATTTCTGTCATCGCAGAAGCCACCGAGCTAAGTTCAATTTGTTGATTTTGCATACCAGAAGCGGTCTGAGAAGAAATAGCACTCACTTCCTCTACTGCTGCCGTTAGCTGAATCGTTGAGTCATTAATCTCAGAAACCAACGAATGTAAGTTTGTTTGCATACCGACAAGCTCTTTGAGCAGCGTTCCTAACTCGTCTTTGCTCAATTCGCTTTCGTCGATTTGATTATTCAATTGACCCTTGGCGATTTTGGAAGCGAATTCCAGTGCTCGATCAACAGGCCCGCAGATGACTCGAGAAAGCAACATGGCAGACATTACCATGACCAATGCGACGACAAGCGCACCAACAGCAGCGCTGTATTGTGTAAATGCCGCTTCACTTTGTACTTCTTCGCCAATCAAATTCACCAACTCATCGTTCAACGCGAGGGTATCATCCAAGCTGCTCAACGCTTTTGAGTAGGTATCGAAACTTGATAAAATTACATCATTTGCACTTTCAGCATCGCCTTGGCTTAGCAATACGTTGTAAGTCTTCGTTTCTTTGATGTATTGATTCCAAGTTTCTTTAAAAACGCTAAAGGACTGCGTTTCACGCTTATTAAGGTCGAGCTTTTCGTATTCTGCAATACCAGCCTGCACATCAGAACGCCATTGGTCGAGGCCTTTTAACCATTCACCAATTTTGGGGTGATTTGCGTTTGGCAATAAAGAGAACTCATCTTTACGCACTTTAGTAATATCAACTTGGATACCTTTCAAAATCGCAACAGAAGGTAAACTTTTATCTGTTAACACTGAAATGTCTTTATTCAGTGTTAACAAACCTTGCACCAACATTACTGACACTAAACCAAACACGGCAAAAACGGTTAAATAACTAACCGATATTTTCTTTACGACACTTAAGTCTTTAATACGCATGCACTTTCTCCCCGCAGCCTTTCCAAACCTCTCACTTAAGTGAAAGCTTAACCTCTAAAACACACTGTTTTTTGCGCTCGATATCATTGAACGCTCTTATATACATCGGCTTGAGAGATCAAATCTTGACCAGTAATTGATAGTTTTATCACATGCTATTTTAGAGATAGGCTCGCATGCTCCGTATTGTGTCTACATCTTTTCATGAGCGCTTCTCGGCGCAGATCCAAGATCTCATCGATGAGCTTTTCTTTCGCATTTATCCCAAAATGCTGGGCATAATTTTTTACTTTTGCTATCTCATTAGGTTGCAAGCGGTACACCTCTTTCTTTAAACGTGCTTCTGCTTCACTTCTAATCAAACCTTGCTCTTGTAACAATTTAATGATGGTTTCATCGGTTGGATTTACTGCTCTAGCCATGGTGCTCCATCTATCAATTTGAGTTCTAGCCATATGGCTAGATGAATGACGCCGCACAACTTATAGAGCAAAGATGACAGCTTGATTGCAGTGAATGCAATTCGTTGACTGTTGGTATTATTTTTCCACCGCTTCAACGGCCACACACTCAATACCCCCATCCTAACCATTGAATAAAGATCACATTCTGATAACAATTTTCAGCGCTGGCTTAGATGTCATCCATATTTAACGTGCAAGTAACATTTATAAACAAGAATGAT
>NZ_JADDYG010000323.1:36811-44492 GCF_015163535.1 Vibrio sp. OPT46
CTATTTTCCACCGCTTTAACGGCCACACACTCAATACCCCCATACTCACCATTGAATAAAGATCACATTCTGATAACAATTTTCAGCGCTGGCTTAGATGTCATCCATATTTAACGTGCAAGTAACATTTATAAACAAGAATGATTGCTCTAGTTCAAATGATGGAAAAATAAGATGAAATTTTCGCAGTGGAGCCTTTTATTAAGTAGCTTGATAGCGTTACCCTGCATTGCAGATACCGACGTTTACCTAACGAATAACTCTGATCAACCGTTAACTATTCAAGTAAAACATGAAGGCAGTGATTTGCTTCAATACGGAGAAGAGTGGCAACAACATGTGCAGGTACTTGGTCCGTGGGAAACTAAATCTGTATTAAGCTTCAACCGTTGGGAGGGCGTGAAATCAAATCAAACTTACCGTTTTGAAACGGTGGTTTCTAGCCCTGAAGGTGAAAGCATAACACTCAATCAAATAATGGAAGGCCATTGGTACAATTCGACCATTGAATACGGCTTGTCCGCAGCCGATGTCGAGTTATCACTCAAAGATGATCGTAACATTCATCGTGCCAACACTAACGCTTTTGGTGCGAGAGAAACCGAACTGGCATTTAAGTCAGACAGTACCGCTCGATATGATGATCTTTACTACACCATCACGCCAAGCAAGGTAGCGGAGTCTGTCGACAACGAAGAACAAAACCTTAAGTTGATGACTTATAACATCTGGGCGTTGACGGCTATTGCATCGCACATTGGAGATCGTTACGAACTGATTCCTCAACATGTAAAAGGTTACGATGTTTTGGCGCTGCAAGAGGTGTTTGCCAGCGGCCGTGAAGCATTCTTACGTGAGTTAGCCAAGGAATATCCTTACCAAACAAAGATGTTAGATAAAGAAGGCGTTAATATTCATGATGGTGGCGTAATCATAGTTAGTCGCTACCCTATCGTGAACGAAGCGCAATATGTCTTTCCCGATTGTTCTGGTACAGACTGCTTTGCCGATAAAGGCGTAAATTATGCGGAAATAATTAAAGGTGGTCAGGCTTACCATGTGTTTGCTACCCATACCGCATCTTTCGATACAGACACCGCCCGTGAGTATCGTCAGCGCCAGTTCAAACAAATCCGCGCACTCGCCCAATCTCTTAACATTCCTTCAAGCGAAACTGTGGTATACAGCGGCGACTTTAACGTAAACAAAAGAAAGTTCCCTGGTGACTACCAACAAATGATCGCTAACTTAAGCGCCATCGAACCTCAGTACTCTGGTTACACGGAGTCAACCTTTGATCCCCGTATCAATAACTTTGCAGGTGAAGCGTTATCAGGTGGCGAAAACGTGGAATACCTTGACTATGTTATGGTGAGTAGTGAATACGGGGTGAAATCATTCAATGACAACCGTGTAGACGTGCCGCGCACAACCGCAGAGAGTTTATGGAAACACTATAACCTTTCTGACCATTTCCCAGTAAGCGCAACAATCAAGCCATGAAGAAAATCGCTTTGATAATCATGTCCGCCATTATGGCGGGCATGATATTTTTAACTTTCAGTCACGATGTTCAAAAAGAAGAGCTCGCTTCCTCTCCTTTCCCTAAGACAAAAAATAAGAGTGTCTCCAGTACATCACTACAAACGAGTAGCATCGTGCCCGATACAGATACTTCACCACAAACCGCTAAGCTCCCTTCCACAGTTCAAATAACGACTGAGCGATTAACTCAACTCAAAGGCAGGAAACTTGTCGCCGAACTTGAGACGTTTTGGCAAGAGTGTATGTTGAACCGTAGTTGTGAAGAGCAGGTCGCCTTGTTTGAGGCGCATTTATCTTCAGCTCGATTCCAGCTTTTGGCGAACTACCCTCAGCTCAGCAGCCAATGGCAAGAGAGTGTAGGAAATTTGTTATTTGATGAGCAACAATCACTGGCGTCGCGTATTGCACAGCTGAAGAACGAAGCAAGGAGCATCTGGGGAGAATTGGCTGATGTTGTTTTCGCGGATGAGTTCGCGCTGTACGATTTCAATTTAGAAGCCCAAAAGCTGGACACTCAAAGCCCAGATAACTTTTTGCGAGCTTTCGAGCAACTCACCATTGACTGGCAAGAACATGCAGATGCTATCGGGCTAACAAGCAACCAGGAAAAATATGAGCGTGCGGTCACCCTGATTCCTAATAGTATGAGCCTACCAGATCGCTTGGCGATCATCGCAGAGCTAGAACGAACTTACTTAACGAAAGAAGAAAGTAAAAACATTCATGCTCGTCAGCAGCAAATTACAGAGCAAAAAAAACAAGTCAAAGATTACCAACAAGCATTACAACAACTTGAGTCCAAGCTAAGAACGCAAAGAGCCTCTAGCCATTCACATTTGTCAGAACCGGAATGGCAAAGCTATTACCAACAAGAAGTCGCGGATTTTCGTCGTGAATTTTTTTCTTCTTAACAATGCGCTTTGACTGACTGGGAACTTAAAAAGGCACGTTGCTAACCAGTCGTCGTGCCTTATGTTCAACTCTCTACTTTTAATTCAGAACAAATTTAAACCAAATACATCTTTCACATCAAATAGCACTTTTTCGGTTTTCTCGCGAGAACGCTCACTACCTTGTTTTAAAATATCAATCAGCTGCGCTTTATCATTCAAATACATAGCGCGCTTCTCTCGAATAGGGCGAAGCATCTCTTGTAAGCATTCTTCTAACACTTTCTTGGTCAAACCATCACCTAACCCACCTCGTCGATAATGGTCTTTTAGCTGTTCGACATAATTTTTATCAGGATGAAAAGCATCGAGGTAGATGAATACAATATTCCCTTCGACTTGGCCAGGATCCTCAATTTTCAGATGATTGGGATCGGTATACATAGATTTCACTGCCGCGGAAATCTCCTTTTCGGAGGCCCCTAAGTTGATTGCGTTCCCCATGCTTTTAGACATCTTATTTTTACCGTCAGTACTCGGCAAACGAGGTGCACCGCTAAGTAATGGACGGCATTCTCTAAGAACCTCTTTTCCACCCAGATGGTTTATTTTTCTCACGATTTCATTAGTTTGCTCTAACATCGGCAGTTGGTCATCACCCACTGGTACTAGCGTCGCATGAAACCCCGTAATATCAGCAGCTTGAGAAATTGGATACGTTAAAAAGCCTGCGGGAATAGAGCGTTCAAAGCCTTTACTTTGAATCTCATTTTTAACCGTGGGGTTTCGCTCTAATCGTGCGATAGAAACAAGATTACTGTAATACATTGTCAACTCGGCTAACGCTGGAATTTGAGACTGCAACGTGATCGTAGTTTGAGCGGGGTTGATACCAACAGCCAAATAATCTGCAACGACATTGAGAATATTAGAGGATACCTTTGATGGGTTATGCGCGTTATCCGTCAGCCCTTGCATGTCCGCAACCAAGATCGTTTGCTCGTGCTCCGTTTGCAATTTGACTCGTTGTTGCAATGAACCAATATAGTGCCCGAGGTGTAATGGACCTGTTGCTCGATCTCCGGTAAGTATAATTTCACGCTGAGATGTATTTTTATGGCTATTCATATTTGTCTCCAAGTATTTAATAGATCGCTACTGGAGATAAAAAGATCAAACACTCTTAGCTACCATCCAGCAGCTTAAGAATGTAAGTATTCCGCGCCGCTCTATTTAGAGCGCCACCAAGAGAAGGTTGTTAATGAAGGGCGAACGTGTATTTTCATGTTTTTTAAACTAACAGCACATACCGCAGAACTCAATCTGTTTTGTACTGAATTAGAGTGAGTGTTCCAACAGCCAATTAAGAGGATTACATTGGTAAAGACATCGCAATGACCAAAACCGCACCAAATACCGAACCAGAGACAAACGCACACAGTACAGTTTTGTTGTGTTTCCTTTTCATTGATGAACTCCTATCCATAACTACGATGACCAGCCCTCACATCTAATACGCATGTGGATGCATCACGACAACGAGTTAACCAACATATCGCACGTAGGACCAGTACCGCTTTGTTAAATTGGGACCTCGTCCATAACTTGGAGTGTAAATGACTCCGGAACCTACAACAGAAGAAAGTTTCATCACGTTACTGTCCTACCCTCCGGGTTTGTGGCTTAATAGGCAGCAGGAACACTTTTTTCTTTTACTGCGGATACTTACATGGAAGCTGTTTTACATCAGTTGCAATTCTCTTTGTCGATAACCGGACCTATCTGTTTGATGTTGGTACTTGGCGTTCTTTTTAAGCGCTTTGGTCTAATCAACGATAATTTTATCGAAGTAGGCTCTAAACTGGTGTTTCAAGTTACCTTGCCTGCAATGTTATTTGTCAGCATTGTGGCTTCAGAACACGACTTTTCCGCGGCAAGTGGATTCGTCAATTTCGGCGTCATCGCTAGTATTTCGTTTTTCATTTTCACCTACCTTTCCGTCAAACTTCTGTTCAAAGCGTCGCCTGACCAAGGCGTTCTCATCCAAGGTGGGTTCCGAGCAAATACAGGTATTATTGGTATCGCTTACGTTGCCAATGCGTATGGTTCTCAAGGTGTGGCGTTAGCGGCTCTCTATGTCGCGGTCACCACATTTATTTATAACGTCCAAGCGGTAATTTGCTTATCGCCCAAGGGGGCAACGTCTGCCTCGCAAGCAGCAAAGATGATGGGCCGAACACTGACTAGGAATCCGCTCATAATCTCCATTGTTCTAGGAATGGCTTTTTATTTACTCGCTATTCCAGTACCGAATGTGGTTATTGACGCAGGAGACTACTTGTCCAAAATGACATTGCCTTTGGCGCTGTTGTGTACGGGTGGCTCACTTGATTTTAGCTTGATGAGAAAAGAGAAAGGTCCATCTTGGTTTGCGAGCAGTTACAAGCTCATCGTAGCGCCAGTCATCATCACCATGGGAGCTTACTTAGTAGGATTTCGAGGAATTGAGCTAGGTATTCTTTTCTTTATGAACGCCTCTCCAGTCGCTGCTGCCAGCTATGTCATGGCGCGTTCCATGGGAGGCAATGCCACGTTAGCTGCAAATATCATCGCACTCACTACGGTGCTTTCTACCGTGACCTGTACGTTGGGCATCCTATTTCTTAAGTTCTACAACTTAATATAATTGGCCAGCGATAAAATAAAGACGCTAGACGGCATTGATGTCAGTTACTGGTCGTGATTCGCAAAAGTGAGCTTTCTTACCAGACGAAAAAATTCACTCGCTTCAGATTCCGACAAACAAGAAAAAAACTCTTTCTGTAAATTCGTCATGATTTGATGAACTTGCTTTAAAGCATTTGCCCCCTCTTTTGTCATGCTTAGCATTTTAAGGCGCTGATTCGATTTACTTTTAGAAACTTGAACAAACCCTCTCTTTTCCAGATTGTCCACCATCCGCTTTGCTACACTTCGCTCAGTTCGAACCGCATCAGCTAACGCTTGCTGGCTCATAGGCTGAAATTCTTCTAAAGCGGCCAGTGCACTTGCCATTTCTAGTGTCATCAAATTTTGCCGAGAGAGCTCAGCTTGGGCACGATTGCGGTACATGCGCTGCATCACACCACAAACAAACATAGGACTTTGATCCAAAACGGAAATTGGGGAAATTTTCTGATCTTTCATCGTCGTTTTTCTTCTTTAGGCTTTCATTCGGCCGAAAAGGCTGTGCTGATACTGCACACAACACGCCGTCTTTCAGGCTCGCGTCATAGACGGTAACCACCAAGTGAAAACATAAAATAAAGAGCGCCGAAGCGCCCTTTAATCGTGTTTATTATCACTAGTATAACTCAGTTAAAACAACCAAGTCCTACTCGCTTTGCTGAGTGGGTTTAGTGCTGGTCTCAGACAACTCTGCCTCCGACTCTTTTCTCGCACGTCGATCAAACAATCGCTCAACCACTACAAAGAAGATTGGGACGAAGAATATACCCAATATCGTGGCACTGATCATGCCACCAAGTACGCCGGTACCTACTGCGTTTTGACCTGCCGATCCCACACCTGAACTGATAGCAAGTGGTACCACACCCAAACCAAAAGCAAGCGATGTCATGATAATTGGGCGCAGACGAACGCGAACAGCATGTAAGGTTGCTTCGATAAGCCCAGCGCCTTTCTCATAGTAGTCCTTTGCAAACTCAACAATCAGAATGGCGTTTTTGGTTGCCAAGCCGACCGTAGTTAATAAGCTCACCTGGAAGAACACATCGTTATCCATACTGCGCGTCATTACCGCAAGCACAGCACCAAGCACACCAAGAGGCACAACTAACACCACGGCGAAAGGTACTGACCAACTTTCATACAAAGCGGCAAGAACTAAGAATACGACGAGGATAGATAGCGCATATAGCATCGGCGCTTGGTTTCCGGAAAGGCGCTCTTCATACGAAATACCATTCCAGTTCACCGTGAAACCTTCTGGTAGCTTTTCTACCATTGCTTCAATTTCTTCCATGGCTTCACCAGTACTTACACCAGGAGCTGCACCGCCTTGAATATTCATTGCTGGCAAACCATCAAAGCGCTGCAAAAGAGGAGAACCATATGTCCACTCGCCACTCGCAAAAGCAGAGAAAGGCACCATCTCTCCCTTAGCGTTGCGTACGTACCATGAATCGAAGTCTTTTGGCTGCATGCGGTATTCCGCATCACTTTGCACCATCACTTTCTTCACACGACCGCGATCAATATAATCGTTAATGTAAGCCCCGCCCCATGCAGCTGACAGGATTTGGTTTACGTCATTGATACTGACATCCAAAGCACGAAGTTTGACGTGGTCAATGTTCACTTTGTACATTGGCGCATCTGCCTGACCGTTTGGACGAACACCGACAAGTTTCGGGTTTTGTGCTGCCATGCCCAGAAGTTGCCCTTGAGCCGCAACTAATGCATCGTGCCCTTTATTCAACGAGTCTTGGAGATAGAAATCGAAACCTGTCGAGTTACCTAGCTCTTGAATCGCTGGAGGGGCGAACGCAAACACCAAAGCTTCTTTAATGGTAGAGAAGTACCCCATCGCTCGGCCCGTAATGGAAGCCGCATCAGCGCCAGGCGCTTCACGCTCAGACCAATCTTTCAAACCGATAAATGCCATCCCCATGTTTTGGCCTTGGCCTGCAAAACTAAAGCCCGCAACGGAGAAGACGGATTTCACGTTGTCTTTCTCATCCACAAGGTAAAAGTCGCGCATTTTCTCAAGTGTTTTTTCCGTCTGCTCTTGCGTTGAGTTAGGCGGCAAAATGGCCATTGAGAATACCGTGCCTTGGTCTTCATCCGGCAAGAATGACGTTGGAAGGTTCATAAATAACCAGCCAGCACCTGCACTCATTGCCAAAAATACAACCAACATGCGACCTGTGCGTTTTAGAAGTTTGGCAACGCCGGTTTCATAGCCTGCTGTCATCGCATCAAACTTGCGGTTAAACCAGCCAAAGAAGCCTTTCTTCTCTAGAAGCTCAGCATCGCCTTTTTTCAGCAACGTAGCACACAATGCTGGAGTCAGAATTATCGCAACCAAAACGGAAAGCGTCATAGCCGCCACAATAGTTATTGAAAACTGACGGTAAATAACCCCGGTAGAACCAGACATAAACGCCATAGGGACGAATACCGCTGAAAGCGTCAAACCGACACCAATCAGGGCACCAGTAATCTGTCCCATCGATTTTTTGGTC
>NZ_JADDYG010000324.1:0-367 GCF_015163535.1 Vibrio sp. OPT46
AAAAAAACCCCGACAATATTGCCGGGGCTGGTCGCTTGGGGAGCGTTAATCCCTGGTAGGTTCTGAGTCTAATGCTTTAACATAAACAGCATCAGCAACACCGTTTTCACACATTGAAGTAGCTGAAAAATTGTCTTTTGTGGTTTGACTGTAAAGTTCACTGTGTTGCGAGTTACTGAGCCAGATCAGGCTGTTATCATCGTCCAAACCTAAAAATCCTTTGGTTGGTGAGTAGATACGATAAAAAGAGCTCAGCTCATAGGTTTTAAATACCCTGCTATCTGGTAATGAGAACCAATAGCAGTCCCAATCTAAGTGAATATAGGCTTGCCTCTCTTGACACGGTTGTGAGAAACCTATCACTTTG
>NZ_JADDYG010000325.1:0-467 GCF_015163535.1 Vibrio sp. OPT46
TTGGATTATCATCAACGAGTGCCCACACAGATTGATAGGTCTATATTGTTAAAGAGCTTGCTTTGCGAGAAGTTTTTCTCTCAAAGCGGAGGTGCATTCTAGCGATTTAGTTGTTAGTGTCAAACACTTTTTTAAACTAATTTTTTGTAGAAGCTTTTTACCTCTTCGACCCTGCTAAAGCCTTGTGGCGTCTGCCGTGTCGATGGATGCGCATTATAGGGAGAAGATTTTCTTTGGCAATACTAAAAATGCATTTTTTCTAAAAAAACATGCCAAATGGATACTTTCCATCCAACCCTAAAATTACCCAGAAATAACACTCAGGATTTATACAATTTACCCACAAAAAGCTGTGGATAACTACTCATCACTATCAAAGAAATAAGAAATACGCGAACGCGGATTTAGATACTCTTTTACTTTATCCGGTAATTTTGACGGATGAATCGCGTTAACTATCTTTATAT
>NZ_JADDYG010000326.1:0-891 GCF_015163535.1 Vibrio sp. OPT46
ATATTGAGGGACGTAATAGGTAGCCCTAATAATTTGAAAGCCTGAACTTCTTCTTCAGAGAAGTTAAATGGGTTTTGTTCATTCAGAGTCGGAGAACTGTGAGATCTACTGGCATTAGAGGGTCTTTCTATCTGAGAGGAAATTGAGTTTGTATAACCAAACCCACGTATCTTCGCTTGTGCTTCCTTTCTTCTAACCGATTGTTGTTGTTGCCGTTGCATAAAGTACAAATATGCGATGCCAAATAAGGCACTCGTGAAAACACCGAATGTATAACTCGCGGACAAATAATATGTAGCAGCGAAAGAAGTGATGAGTATGGAAGCCAAACCCAATATTTTTTCTTTAATTAGTTCGAACACAATAAGATGTCTAATAGCAAATAATAGCATAAATCTATGCCATTTTTGTCTAAAATACAATAGCGAAAGCTGCTAGCATAGGCTTATTATTGAGTCAAATGTTAGTTTCAATTTGCTAGTCTCAGAAGTGATATCGGTTCAATAGACTAATTACTCAACAAATTGTAGAAATATTTGCGTAATGCGACCTACAAATAGGGATATAGCTCACACATATGCAACAAATGATGAAAATTTATTTAAGTTTCACTCTTCATGGGTGAAAATTAGACATAACGGCAGTTAATGTTTAGATACAAGTCACATGATTATTTGCGTCTATTCTCAAAAATTAGAAAGTATTAATGGATAAGAATCATTACAGCGAACTGTTCTCCGACATATTCGCTACAAAACAGAATGAAGGTGGTGCGGCATATTTAATCAATCGTGAGGCTAATCTTGAATTAGTTTCACGGTTAGGTATTAATCATCGTGACGTTAGGCTTAATTCAAAAGAAAGCTATGTTTCAGACCGTAGCGCTAGGCT
>NZ_JADDYG010000327.1:0-448 GCF_015163535.1 Vibrio sp. OPT46
TTGACAATAGCGGTGTATTTTGGCGTTGTTCATCAGCAATATATGGTTGAACTAAAGCTGGTTGACCGAGTTTTTTCATCTCAGCTTGCATAGCTTGCAAGCCTGCTTTTAGCTCTGCAGAGCTATTGTTATCAACGACAAGTACAGGTACCTCAGGGAGCTGGTAAACATCGAGTTGATGGATGTTGCCATAAACATCAAATGCTTCGATGTATTGCCAATTCTCATCATCACCACTTGGTTCAAATGCAAATAATGGCTCGACCTCGCCACTTTGCCATGCTGTTATCATGGCTTCATTTGCCAAGCGAACTTCTAACAACTGATCAGAGTATTCAGAAATACCTTTCCAGCTACGAATTTGAGTGTCAGCTTGTACAAGCTGGCGGCTGAACTCTGAGTTAGGGTTTTGCTTAACAAATGCTGATACAGACACGTTAGTCTGTTG
>NZ_JADDYG010000033.1:0-530 GCF_015163535.1 Vibrio sp. OPT46
ATTTCGAATAATCACTGTAAAAGTGATATTCCCAAGAACACTTGAATGTGTTTTTTGGTGTTTGTCATAAAGACAAACATTGAGAACTTTACAAACAAACTTAAAAGTTTGTTTTGTCAGCTTTCCAAATTGTTAAAGAGCTAATCACTTCTTATGAAGTAACCATTTTTAAAAACTCTCAAGAGAGAATGTTTAAAGATGGTATCCCGTAGGGGAGTCGAACCCCTGTTACCGCCGTGAAAGGGCGGTGTCCTAGGCCTCTAGACGAACGGGACACTGAGTATGTGGTGGAGCTAATCGGGTTCGAACCGATGACCTCTTCGCTGCCAGCGAAGCGCTCTCCCAGCTGAGCTATAGCCCCACATAAATTGCTTCAGCATTTTATGCAGAACCAATTTTGCTCTGAAATTTAAACCATATCAATCTGTGTGGACACTCATCGCAATAATCATCGTTTAAGGAGGTGATCCAGCGCCAGGTTCCCCTAGCGCTACCTTGTTACGACTTCACCCCAGTCATGAACCACAAAG
>NZ_JADDYG010000328.1:0-395 GCF_015163535.1 Vibrio sp. OPT46
ACACAAAACTGCACACCACCTGTTTCTCGATACAAAAAGTTGTATTCAAGTAAAACTTGAAGTTTATCTAGCGTAATATCATCTTGTTCTATAAGCAGGTTTTTGGAAATCAATAACTCGCCTTTTTCCTCTACGAGCAGAACATCGACACTGTTGTTTTCAGCAAAATGCAGTGACCACATTTGATTGTCATACGCTGTCACGCGCTCAAGGTTCAGCACTTCTCCTAGCTCAGAGAGAAGCATATTAATCTTTCCTGTATCCACGTTGTGTCCTGTCTAATTTATTATAACTAAGTGACATCGATATATTTATTGCAGCGAAGCCACTTGGGTATAACGGCTCATTTAAATAAGCGAATAAGGATAAAAGAGATTTTATGGCGAGATAGAAAC
>NZ_JADDYG010000329.1:0-1649 GCF_015163535.1 Vibrio sp. OPT46
CTAAACAGAGCTATCGTCCTAAACGAGGACATGTAGTGCTGTATTTGAATGCTGAGTTGATTAGTATCATTAACCAAACCACATCAAACTATACACAGTTGCTGATAGGTGAAGCAGGAAACTTATCTTCCGTTTATACCATGAGGCTTTATGAGGCTATCAATCAGTGGAAGAATTTAAGAAATAACCTAATTCTAGATGTTGATTGGATGCGCTCTAGGTGGCAACTGCCCTCTTCGTATGACAGAACTGCGGTTCTTAAGAAACGTTGGCTTAACCCAGCAATTGAAGAACTTAACAAGTTGCACATTTTCAAAAGTCTTTCTTATGAGGATGTTCGTAAAGGTACCAAGACTGTCGCATTTAAGTTTACCTGGGAGCTTTCTAAAAAGGCCCCAAGTAAACTATCCCTTGCAAGGTCAGCAATCAAAGCTATCAATGCCAACCTTCAACCAAAGCAGAGTGAAATGGTCGCATTGACTGAGCAGATTGGAGAACTATTGCTGAATGGTGAAGATATATCCCCTGCTGTCCTAAGCGCTATTAAGAAGTTTGGTGAAGAGTCAAAAGATGCTAAAGGTACATCAATGAAGAAATCAGATGACGTCATTGATGTAACCGACTATGAAATAGTCACAGATGATGAAGATTAGCTTCAACTAGCACACCAAAGAAGTAAATTTCCATCCAACTAGCACATTCAACGATCAAGTGTGCTAGTTCGGCCTCAAAATACCGTCCTAAGTGTCACCTTTACCAGATATTGCTGGTGGCTAAACCTCTCAATAACTGTGATCTAACTCCCTAATTGTTGTTTTTTATCCGTGATTGAAGTTGTTTTGTGGGTGGTGAAGACCCAATTCCTTCTTTATAACCTGCTTTTTTGCTTCCTTTGTATGAAAATCCTGTAAATGAAGGTTAAGCTAATTTATCAGAACTCCTTCTAACATATTGAATTATAAGGATAGTATCAATTGCTTGTAGTTAGAGGGGTGACACTTAGGACGAAAGTAAGGGATCAATTAATATGCAATGCGTTTTTTTCTCTATTTTCGTCCTAGATGTCACTGTTCTATGGCGGTGTTTTAATCAGATGTTTTATAAGTACTTGGATTTTATATGTTTTTCTGTGTCAAGAGCGTGAGGGGTGACATTTAGGACGGTTTTAAAATGATACTTTAAGAAGCAATAATGTGTGTCCAGTACTCTATAGAATAAAGCTCAAACTTAATGATTATAACTGACTGAAAATAAAGGATATTATATTTGTGCCTTAGGCTGATATAAAAAGCTACACACTGGAATCATACTTTCTCTACGTTCGATATACAGTAAAGAGTGATAGGTGACATCTAGGACGAAAACATTCGTAGGGATAAAATGGTTTAGCCCAGTTGGTAATTTAAGAAAAGCTAGTTACTATAGATATCATTGAATATATTTAAAGTATTGAAAATAAAGATAAAAATCTCTTCTCGGTGACATTTAGGACGTAAAGCCTACTTGAGTCTAAGAAAGTAGGAAAGCATATCAATGAGTTAAATATATGCAGTGGCACTAGATAGAAAACTTTCGTCCTAGATGTCACACTTAGATAGAGGTGTTCTTCTATCTTATTGATTTACTATGGTCCAATAGTGTCTGGGGTG
>NZ_JADDYG010000330.1:0-1721 GCF_015163535.1 Vibrio sp. OPT46
TGGGAGCCTGGGGTTTATTTTCTCGAACAGACGATTCAATTCCACTCTTCTGCTTTTCAACATGTGATTCCTTCTCTTCAAGCTGATGAAACGTTATGTGATAGTGATAAAGTCGCCACACTCACCAAAAAGTTAAAAGAGAATGCATATTCACTTTGGTTTGAAGTCGCGACATCGCAAGTGAACTTCGAGCGCGTCGCAGACTTTAGTCCCGATATGATCAAATTGTCAGTCACACTAGAAGATAAAGAAGAAAGACACGCTTTCCTACCTATTGCTAAGTTCTTAAGAAAGCATAAATATACTTGGGTTGCCGGACGTGTAGCGAGTCAAACGGAACTTAACCGGTATCGTTTATTGGGTGCCAGTTATTATTTTGGTTATTTCAGCGATATCCCAACCTCTCTCTCCTTTCAGTCTTTTGATGAGGAATAGTTGAAACTCAACCATTTATATTTAAAACAGCACGATTTATTCGTGCTGTTTTTTTATTTATAACGGATAACCACAAGATCATTGGGCAATAGTTTCTTTAACTTAACTAAAAAATTTAGGCTTATATGATGATTTTCCCGGTTTTCATGGAATACAAATCACTAAAAATCATCAATTTTTATCTTTTTTAGAAATTTTTTAATTTTCAAATTAATCATTAAAGCCGACCGACCGCCTCTAGTTAGTGACAAGGGAATATCCCGAGGCCTGAAAGATATAGTGACTAACTAAGGAGACTAAGATGGCTTTATCAATGCACACTAACTACGCTTCGCTTGTAACTCAAAACACAATGAACACAACAAGCGGACTTCTAAATACAGCAATGGAACGTCTAAGCACAGGCTACCGTGTGAACTCAGCTGCTGATGACGCTGCTGGTCTTCAAATTGCTAACCGTCTAGAAGCGCAAACACGCGGCATGTCAGTAGCAATGCGTAACGCACAAGACGGCATCTCTATGATGCAAACTGCTGAAGGTGCGATGGATGAAATGACAAACATCGTTTACCGTATGAACGACCTTGCTACACAATCGTTGAACGGTTCAAACAGTGCAACAGACCGTGCGTCTCTTAACAAAGAGTTCACACAGCTTACTGCAGAACTAAACAACATCGTAGACAACACTAAGTTCGGTGGTCAAAACCTTCTTAAAGGCGGCGGCTTCGGTGCAGGTGACGTAACATTCCAAATCGGTGCATCTTCTGCTGAAACATTGACTGTAAGCGCAAGCGCAGGTATCGGTGAAATCACTACTATTCTTGCTGATGCAGCAATTACAGATGGTATCGATGACGCGACTAAAGCAAAAGCAGCACTAGACAAAATCAGCGGCGCTGACGGTCTAGTAGAAAAAATTGGTAGCTCTCGTGCAGACTTCGGTGCGAACATCAACCGTCTTGAGCACACTATGGCTAACCTTGGTAACATGGTAGAAAACGTTACAGCATCTAAAGGTCGTATCATGGATACAGACTTTGCAGTAGAGTCTTCAAACATGACTAAGAACCAAATGTTGATGCAAGCAGGTACAACTGTTCTGTCTCAAACTAACCAGCTTCCAAGCATGGCAATGTCACTACTACGCTAATTACTTAGTTAATAGTGCGCTTAATTTAAATCGTCTTAATTATAAAGCCTTCCTATGGAAGGCTTTATTTTTATCTACGAATATAAATAGAGCTCGTATTATCTTTGTGAGATTCAGGCACTCTGAATCCGAA
>NZ_JADDYG010000331.1:0-208 GCF_015163535.1 Vibrio sp. OPT46
TGGTCTTTTTAACGGCTATCTTTGTTATCTCAAAAGGTTACACCTCGTATACTGTATACCAATCGTCTAAGCATGAACTGGTCGAGCAGACAAGAAAGCTGATTAACAATGTTTCTTTCTCAATTAAAGATGCGCTGACGACAAAGGACAAGCAAAAAGCTCAAACTATTCTCGCCAACTTTTTAAACCAGCCAAATGTAACGCGGGT
>NZ_JADDYG010000332.1:0-992 GCF_015163535.1 Vibrio sp. OPT46
TGTGTCGGTGCACCATGGGGACGTGACGCGAGTACGATTCTGCGATTTGTTGCGTTAGTCATATCTATCTCACTTGTTGATTAGACCGGTCGTCTAGTATTTGTTTCAAAATATCCCGCTTATGTAAAGCGGGAAGGTTTACTGTGTTAACACTGACGCTTTTTCTGACAGTGAAACGTGTGTAGGGTGTTCATTCTGCTTCCACGCCGCCCGTTATGGGCAAGTGCGCGTATTCTGCAGTAAGTGTTGAGTATAGGTCAGACTTTGCGTCAATGCTGCCTGATCTTGATAAAGTTTGTTCAGCAAGCTAGCGCCATTCCAAAGGTAGTATATCTGCCTTGCTAATAACGCACTGTCACCATTGGGGATTGAGCCATCTTTAATGCCGATGTCAATGCAATCCGCTATCGCTTGAATGGTTTTGTCTGCTCCTTGGCGTAATGCCAAGCGCATTGACTCAGAGAGATCGGAGACTTCTGCACTTAACTTAACCAATAAACATTTGTTCGCATTACACACGTCGTCTTCTACTTTGACCATTTCTTCGAAATAGCTCATTAGGCGTTGGTAGCCACTCAGTTCAGTATTGGTAAAGCGTGCGTTTAAACGCTCAAAATACTTAGTAAAGTAGTCTTGAATCATCGCTTCACCAAATTGTTCTTTGGACTTGAAGTAATGATAAAACGAGCCTTTTGGCACTGCGGCCTTTTTTAATAGCTCTGAAAGACCAACACTCGTGAACCCTCGGTTTACGATCAACTCGTATCCGACGTCGAGAATATGTTGGCGTGTGTCATTCGTCTTTGCGTTCATGGAGTGTACTATAGAATGAATTAGACCAGTCGTCTAGTATTTGTTGTGGGTTATTTAATCAGCTCATACTCAATAACAAAGAGCGTGTCGGTATTTGGGTAGATTTCTCGAATTAACTGCTTGAGTTTTGGTAGTTCGATGGCTTCTTGTTCTGCATGAAACTCATTAATATCTTCAAA
>NZ_JADDYG010000333.1:0-12633 GCF_015163535.1 Vibrio sp. OPT46
CACGGATAACAACAGCTCTGTCAGTCGTACGGTGACGACCGACAACTCAGGCAACTGGACGTTGAGCGGCAGCGAGCTGGATATCAGTGGCTTGAGCAATGGCACCCTGACTGTGTCTGCAACCCAAGCTGATATAGCAGGTAATATCTCCACCGTAGCCACCCAGAGCGTAACCCTAGATAACGCAGCGCCATCCGCTGTTACCATTTCCACGCCGATTGCAATCGACGGTATCGTCAATGCGGCAGAAGACAGTGATGTGCTGATTGCTGGCTCCGGCGCGGAGGCTGGCAATAGTGTGACCGTGACCATCACGGACAATAACAACTCAGTCAGTCGTACGGTGACGGCCGACAATACCGGGGCTTGGACGACTATTGGCAGTGAGTTTGATGTAAGTGCGTTTAACAACGGCACCCTGACGGTCGCGGCGAGCCAGAGCGATGCGGCGGGCAACACCTCCAGTATAGATAGCACAACAATTACGTTAGATAACGTGAGGCCAACTGTTTCTTTGAGCAGCTCAGACCTTGATTTGATCTCTGGCGAAACGGCGAGTATCACGTTCACCTTAAGTGAGTCCTCAAGTGACTTTACTGAGTCAGATGTCACCGTCACTGGCGGCAGTTTGTCTAACTTTGCGGGCAGCGGTGGCAATTACACGGCCACCTTTACGCCGGATAGAGACAGTACAAGTACAGCGACGATTAACGTGGCGGCAGATTTCTTTACCGATGCTGCCGGGAATAGCAACACTGCTGCGCCTCAACTGTCTATAACCGTTGATAGTTTAGTGCCGAGTGTGACTATCTCCAGTGATAAATTGGCGCTGAAAGCGGACGAAACGGCGACCATTACCTTTACCTTAAGTGAAGCGTCGAGCGATTTTACCGAGGCGGATATCACGGTTAGTGGCGGTACTTTGTCTGGTTTTGCTGGCAGTGGTAGCAGCTACACTGCGACCTTTACACCAACGGAAGAGAGTGCGACGAGCGGTACTATTGAAGTTGCCACAGGCACATTTACCGATGCCTCTGGTAACACCAATAGTGCAGCTACACCACTTTCCATCAGCGTCGATACTGTGCTTCCAACCGTTAGTATCACTAGCTCCAGCGCTGCGTTGAAAGCGGGTGAAACGGCAACACTCACGTTTACCTTGAGTGAAGCCGCAACTGATTTTTCCGAAGCCGATGTGACCGTGGCTGGAGGAACTCTTTCTAACTTTGCGGGCAGTAGCGCCAGTTACACGGCTACCTTTACACCTGCAGAAGAAAGCACTGAGGATGCAACTATTGATGTTGCAGCCGAGAAATTTAGCGACGCAGCTGGCAACCTCAATACAGCAGCGACTCAGTTGTTGATCTCAGTGGATACGGGGATCCCGACTGGACATAGCATCAGTATTGATCAGGAGAGCATTAACAAAACCAACGAACAGGCGATGAGCTTTACCTTCGCAGCAGCTGAAGTGAACGCGATGTTCACTTATAGCGTGACCGACGGTACCACGACCATTGACGGCGCTAGTCAAACAATTTCTTCGGAGACCATGCAAGTAACGGGCATTGACGTCACTGTTTTGCAAGAGGGGACGTTGACAGTAAGCGTGGTGGTAACCGATGTCGCAGGCAACGCATCTGATGCAGTGACGGATACTGTGACCAAACGCTACGATGTCGCGCCAACGGTAGTTGATGATAGCTTCTCGACTGAGGAAGATACGGCGAAACAATTTAATCTGTTAGCCAACGATTCCGATGTTAATGATGACATGGTCGCTTCTTCTACAACGATTAAAACGCAACCAATTAAAGGTCAGGTGTCGATCAGCAACGGCGTTGTTACCTATACGCCAAATAATAATGAGACAGGCACAGATAGCTTTACCTATACCGTGAAAGATGCCCTGCTGCAGGAGTCGCAAGAGGCGACAGTGACCGTCACTATCATGGCTATAAATGATGCGCCAGTCGCTAAAGCGCTGACCATCAACACCGACGAAGATACCGCAAGCGCAGCAGTCAGCGCGCGTAGTCAAGCGGAGGATGTTGAAGATGGCATCCCAACGGGTGATTTATCGTTAGTTAGTTTGCCTCAAAAAGGACAAGTAGCCATTGATCAAACTGTAGGCACTTTTGTATATACGCCGAATCCGAATGAAAATGGTAGCGATAGCTTTACTTACACGATCGCAGACAGTGAAGGCGGCGTTTCTCTTGCGGCCACGGTCAGCGTCAATATCGGTTCCGTCAATGACTCACCAGTAGCGGAGGAAGACAGTTTTACTTTTGATGAAGATATCACATCGACACTCGATATTTTAAGTAACGACAGTGATATTGAAGATGGGTCATTCACCCCGAGTAGTATTACCCTGCAAGATCTTGGTCAAGGAGAGGGGGTATACAGTTTTGCCACGGTCAGTGTCAATGTCGATGGGACCTTAAAGATTGTGCCAACAGCGAACGTTAATGGTCAACATAGCTTTACCTACATGCTAACCGATAGTGGTCAAGCAGTCTCAGTGCCTGCAACCGTCACGCTCAATATTACGCCAGTGAATGATGCCCCCGTTGCTGTTGATAACAGTGCACAACTACTAGAGGGAGGCTCCTTCGAGGTCAATGTATTAGGCAATGATAGTGATGCCGATGTTGGAGACAGTTTTGAACTCACTAGTGTCACAGTCGTCGATACGCCAGCACATGGCAGTGTGAACGTGACGGCGTCAGGAGCGATTGTTTACAACCCCAATGAGAACTACTTCGGTGAAGATAGCTTCACCTATACGGTGGCAGACTTAGCAGGTGCTGTATCTAACGCCGCAACAGTGACCATGACAGTAACACCAGTCAACGACGCACCAATGGCGCAAGCACAGTCACAAACGCTTGATGAAGACAATAGTTTGGTGATCACGCTGGTTGGTTCAGATATTGATAACGATGATGACACTCTGCAGTATCTTATCACTGAGCAAGTCAGTCATGGCGTGCTAGAGCAGTTGACCAATAATAGTTGGCGCTATACACCAGAAGCGGACTTCAATGGCTCCGACTTCTTCTTGTTCAAGGTCAACGACGGTGATCTCGACTCGACAGAGGTTCGTGTCGATTTGACGGTTAATGCAGTCAACGATACACCAACCGCGACCGATATCAGTGCTACGGGAGAGGAAGAAATACCGCTGACCATTACTTTAAATGGTAACGATGCAGAAGGCTCATCTTTGAGCTATCAAATTGTAAAATCGCCAGTCAACGGTAATGTTACCGTCACAGGCAATCACGCGGTTTATACGGGTAACAGTAACTTCTTTGGTCAGGACAGTTTCACTTACAGCGTAAGTGACGGAGAACTTACCTCTGGAGTGGCGTTAGTGACCATCACGGTGAATAACGTTAATGACGCGCCAGTGATTACGGGTACCCCATCGGCGCAAGTTGATGAAGATAGTGTGTATCAGTTTGTGCCCGCGGCATTGGACAATGACCCAGCGGATACTCTGACCTACTTGATAGCTAACAAGCCACCTTGGGCTACATTTGACAAGACAACAGGAGCGCTTTCTGGCACGCCAAGTAACCGTTATGTGGGGACTTATCCAGGTATCGTGATTAGCGTATCCGATGGCACTATTTCTTCCTCATTGTCAGCTTTTTCGATTACTGTGAATAACGTTAACGATGCACCCGTTATCTCTGGTTCACCAGCAACACAAGTGAATGAAGACAGCACCTATCTGTTCACGCCACAAGTGTCAGATGTTGACAGCCAAGCCTTCACCTTCAGTATCGTGAACAAGCCATCTTGGGCTAGCTTTGATGCATCAACAGGCACGCTTAGTGGTACACCAGATAATGGTGATGTTGGCAAATATCAGGGCATTGTTATCTCGGTTTCTGATGGTCTCACGACCACAATGCTCAATAGATTCAGTATTGTGGTTAACAATGTCAATGACGCGCCAGTGATCAGTGGCACTCCTGCTCTTACCGTCAACGAAGGCAGTACGTACCGCTTTGCGCTGCAGGCATCGGATGTTGATAGTAGTAGCTTGAGCTTTTCAATCCGCAATAAACCATCATGGGCAACCTTTGATAGAGCAACTGGGTTGCTAAGTGGTACGCCGGAAAATGAGCATGTTGGCAGCACCAATAATATTGTTATTAGTGTCTCAGACGGTGAGCTAAGCACATCTTTAGCAGCGTTTAGCATCACGGTAATCAACGTTAATGATGAGCCAGTGGCGGTTAATGATACCTATGTCTTTACCGAGAGTAACGATGGTAGCTACTTATTGGATGTACTCAGCAACGACAGCGATGTTGATCTAGATACATTACAACTGGAATGGGTTAAACCTACATCTGGAACGGCAACGATTGTGGGCAGTCAAATCCAATTGGTAACGACCTCAATTGGTACAGTGGCAGTGCAATACAGTGTGAAAGATGGTAACGGTGGAAAGGCCACCGCGAAAGCAATCGTGACAATTAAAAGTGCGAAATTGGACGCACCAACAATAGCCGCACCTTCAGATATCGAAGTGAACGCAACTTCGCTCTTTACTAAAGTTGCATTAGGCTCTGCTGTGGCACGAGATAGTACAGGCAAGCTATTACCTGTTTCATTGGTCGACAGCACGACTTTTTTCCGACCTGGAACTAATACGGTCTATTGGCGCACTCAAGACTCTGATGGAAACGTCGCTGAAGCTAGTCAAACGGTAACAGTGTATCCACTGATAAGTATCTCCAAAGATGCGCAAACCACGGAAGGCACCAATCATAGCGTATCGATACACCTTAACGGTCCTTCGCCGAGCTACCCAGTAATCATACCTTATACGGTTTCAGGAAGCACGGACAGTGATGACCACACGCTCACCTCTGGTGAAGTGGTGATACCTAGTGGTACCGAAGGCAAACTTTCGTTCGAACTACTTAATGATGGACAAAATGAGGGCGTTGAAACCTTAGTGATTGATCTGGACAGCACCCTTAATCTAGGTAGTAAGCGTCGTTACACCTTGACAATCTTTGAAGAGAATGTGGCTCCGAAGGTCACGGTAAGTGTATCTCAGGCGGGGGAGCAGCGGAGCCAAATTGAAAATGGTGTTGAACCGGTCACAATCACGAGCAGTGTTAGTGATGCCAATATGTCCGATATACACAGTTTCAGATGGAGTAGTGATAGCGATGTACTTAACCAAGCGATTGCGGGGCAGATGTACAGCGAAACATTGACTTTCTCTCCGCAATTACTGAGTTCAGCGATTTACAATTTGCAATTGACAGTTACTGACAATGGCACTCCACCATTATCAGTGACACGGAATGTCTATTTAGAAGTGGTACAAACATTGGCGGAGCTCGGGAGTGAAGACAGTGATGGCGACTTAATCCCGGATGATCAAGAAGGTCATAATGATAGTGATGGTGATGGTATCCCTGATTATCTTGATGCAATTTCTGACTGTAACGTAATTCAACAGGTTGTGTCAGAAAAAGATCGCTTCCTCATTGAGGGGCAGCCAGGTGTCTGTTTACGCAAAGGAATAACCATTCTGACTAACGCAACAGGAGGAGCTTTATTGCTGGATGAGGAGCTTCCTAAAGATATCAACATGAAGAGCATAGGGGGAATCTTTGATTTTGTAGTAACTAATTTGCCGCTGCCCGGCCAAAGCTATCAATTAGTTTTGCCTCAGCGTTTACCTGTTCCAGCAAATGCAGTGTACCGAAAGTATAACGCTGAACAGGGGTGGATAGACTTTATTGAGGATGCTCAAAACACGGTTTCTTCTAGTGCTGGCGAGGCTGGTTATTGTCCGCCACCAGGGCACAGTTCATGGTCACAGGGTCTGACTGAAGGTGACTGGTGTGTACAACTTACCATTGAAGACGGTGGTCCGAACGATGATGACGGATTGGCTAATGGCAGTGTCGTTGACCCTGGCGTCGTTGCCGCTCGTGTAAGCAATAATACACTCCCTCAAGCGATTGACGACAATGCGTTTGTTAGTCTCAATGGTACGGTGACGATCGATGTATTGAGCAATGATGCTGATGCTGATGGTGATGGGCTGAAGGTAAGTCGCGCTTCTGTAGATATTGGTAGTGTTAGCGTGGTTGATAACAAACTAAGTTATGTCACTCAACCACAGTACTACGGGGAGGCTTTGATCACTTATAGCGTAACGGATGGTAATGGTGGAACGGGATCGGCGAAGGTGACGGTAAATGTGGTAAACAGTCAGAATCCGAATGCGGTGGACGATAATATTACCACCGATGATCGTACCCCTGTCACGGTTTATGTCCTTGCTAACGATACCGATCCGGATAACGACACATTGAAGTTGGTTTCAGTCCAAGCGCAGTATGGGCAGGCGGTCATGAATGCAGATCAGAGCGTGACCTATACCCCTACCTCAGGGTTTGAAGGCAATGATGTGTTGACATATATCATTCAGGATAGCCAAGGCCTGCAAGACGCGGGGAAAGTTATAGTGACCGTTAAGTTGGTAAGAGATGTAAAGGTTGAAAATACTTCAGCAGGATCATTGGGTGGCATGGTGTTGATGCTTTTGATTTTGTTAGGAGCCATGCAACGTTATGGAAGAAACAGTGCTCTAGCACTAATTGCTGTGTTTAGTTTTAGTAGTCAAGCGGGCTGGTATGTTGATGTTCAAATGGGGTCAAGCCATGCAGATGAGCGTGATGCTGTTAAAGGTGATAACGTAATCTCTACTGACAACACCGGGTTCTATCGCTCTGTCGGGTTGGGATATACTTTTTCTGATCAATGGTCTGGAACTATTCGTTATATTGATATGGGTGAAGGTAGTGCTACATTGCGTAGTGCTACTACTTCACCAGAAGACTATCACGCCAATGTCGCATCTATAGCCCCACTCCTTGTTAAGGGCATGGGCTTCGACATCGGTTATAAGTTCTGGCAATACAATTCATGGTCCGCAAAACTGAGTTTGGGGGGCTTGTTCTGGGATACCGATATTGAAAGTACGTATCAAGGCAGCAAGATAACGACGGAAGTGGATGGTTTTGATGGATATATTGGTGCAGAAGTTGGCTACAACCTCTCAGATAATTGGGAGATCGGTATCCAAGGCGCTCGTTATTTTTTACATGAAAATGATGTTGATATAATTGCGGTACAACTTCGTTATTTTTTTGAGCCGTTAACAGCGTATTAACCTAGGGTTTGGTATTTTTCGATAATTTGTATCCTAAGCGATCATGAAGCGATATGGTAAATTACTGGAGATTAATGTCGTGATTGTGATCTTTATTATGTAGGTCAATACTCTATAACAAATCCTTAATTACCTTGAAGTCTTTTCTTCTTTAACATCTAGCGAAAGATAGTGTTTTGATAGAGTGTTAAGCAGAACTTACTGTTCGATATTAGAAAAATAAGGTTCATTGAATGCTCGATGTGAACTTAAAAGAAGATGATTTACGCAATAGGGTTGCTGGTGGCGCTGAAAGTGTCAGCGTGATACGTCGCTTTACTTGAACCTAGTGCGTCTACAGTCGAAGAAATATAGTTTTGGGGCTGAAGCCAAACCAAGCGGGTTAGAGCGACACAATTCGTAGTGAACTCTTATTTGGTTGAAAAGCGTTCCAAGTTCGCAGTTGCCCCTGACTCTGCTGGTGATAACAAGACGATAAATTGATACCGAGCAAAACGATAATTTTATATCTGCTTTAATCCAATACTGATTGAATAATATCAAATGCTGTTTCTATTTTTTGGATAGGGATAATGCCAAACCCAAATAAGAGGGCATTAGAATGATTGTTGATAGAAAAATGCGATGATGGATAAACCGCTACATTTGATGAAGCCAGTTTATTCATCATTTGTGTCGCGCATCCCGATACTTCAGCTGCTATATGCAATCCACCTTGGCTTGGAATACGTTGTAAGCAATCTACGTTGTCAATTAATTGAGTGAGTTTATGGTACCTTTCGCTATAGATTTTATTCATATTGAGTAAATGGTGAGAGAAATGACCGTCACGCATGAATTCGTCAAGTAGGATTTGAGACACTACAGATGTACTTCTTCCCAAGTGCCACAACATATTTGAAATTGGCTCCATTAAAGACTTTGGTGGAATCATATAGCCAATGCGTATGCCGGGAAATAGTATTTTAGAGAAACTGCCTACCATAATGACGCAGTCATTTTTATCTTGTGACTTGAGAGCTTGCTTACTGGTATTGAGGTAGTGATATTCCGCATCATAATCATCTTCGATAATGATTGCGTTATTAACTTCTGCCCATCTCAGCAGTTCTAACTTCCTTTCAACTGAGTAGCTAAAGCCTAAAGGGAACTGATGACTAGGCGTTGTATAAATAATTTTGGTATTAGAAGGGATTGATTCAACGACAACACCTTGGTCGTCCATCGGCACGGAGCCTATTTGCGCGCCAAGTAATCGAGCTTGATTTCGAAAAACAGGATATCCTGGATCTTCCGTCGACACGAGATCCCCGGGAGAGAGTAATGTAAGGAGAGTCGTCATTATTGCCTGCTGGCACCCTTGAGTAATGATGATGTCTTCAGGGTCACAGATTACGCCTCTCGAGTGTCTCACATACTCGCAGATAGACTCTCGTAAACAAGCTAACCCTTGTAAATCACCGCCATGTGCAAACTCTGGAGTTAATGCATTGAGCCTACTCAGTCTTGAGTGTCGCCAAATATGCTTTGCTATTCTCTGATGATCAGGAACGCCTAAAGTGAAGTCATAGTCTAGATTCTTTGGTGCGATGATCTCTGGCTTCTTCGCTGCGTTAGTGCCAAACCCCCCTAGTTGGTAGTGTTTTATTGGTCTCTTATCTTGATCCATCGTTTGTTCTAGAGCATTACTTACGTACGTGCCAGACCCTGCCTTTTTTACTATCCACCCCTCGAACTGAAGTCGCTCATACACCGAAATGACAGTGTTTCTTGCTATGCCTAACTTTTTCGACAGCATGCGGGTTGACGGTAATCTCTCATTTGATCGTAATCTGCCTTCTAATATCCCTTGGTATATCTCGGAATAAAGCTGTTGGCTGGTGACTTTTCCAGTTTCGAAGTGTAGTGAAAATGGCATCGTTTTCTCTGTAGACGTTGAAAAGTGGTTCTAAAGCGTTGTGAGGATGTGGATCTGTATATACCAAGTATATCTACCTAGTATACCGTTATCGTGATATGGAGAAAGCGTAATGAGTACACTATTTCCCCATTTTGGAAACGGATGTTACTTACATTCGTATCTAACCGGCCTACCTATCAACGGTGATCAGGTTTAGACCTGTTTATATCGCACTAAAAATTTGAAGACACAGTGTTATTCATCGAGGGTTAACGATTGGAGTTCTTCAAGTCAGGATTACTTTTATATAAAAAGTTAAAAGCCTTGGAATAAACTAGAAATTAATTATAAGTTAAAATTAAAAAATTGAGGGTTCAATGAAGTTAAACAATGCCTTGCTGGCCATTTTATCGCTCACTTCTTTCGTCACGTTTGCGAAAACGGAGTTAACGGTTAGCAGTCAATTAAAGAGCGTAGTTGATGATTGCGCTAAAGGATTAATAAACGAATACGACATTCCGGGGTTGGCTGTTGCAGTAACGATTGATGGCAAGCGTTATTTTTACAATTACGGTTTTGCTGACGAAAGTAAGGGGAGTTTAGTCACCAACGACACAATTTTTGAACTCGGTTCTATCAGTAAAACTTTTGCCGCTACTTTGACTGGGTATGCCCAAGAAAAAGGTAAGCTAGACATGGATGACAAGGTCAAAGATTATATTCCAGAATTAGAGAATAGTGCTCTGGGTAATACCAAGCTAGTTCATGTCGCCACCTACACTGCGGGTGGTCTACCATTGCAATTTCCTAGCGAAGTAACGAACGACGCTGAAATGATGCAGTACTACAAAACGTGGAAACCGGAGTACGAAGCCGGTACTAAGAGGAAGTACTCAAACCCTAGTATTGGTCTATTTGGCTACATCGGTGCCTTGAGTATCAAGTCAGACTATACGGAAATGATGGAAACCGTCATCCTGCCTGAGCTCGGTATGACCAATACCTTTGTCGATGTACCAAAGGATAAGCTTAATAACTATGCTTTTGGTTATAGTTCTGAGGGAAACCCCGTTAGAGTTAATCCAGGTATTCTTGATGCGCAAGCCTATGGTATTAAATCAACGAGCTCAGATATGCTTCAATATATCGAAGCAAATATGGGGCAAGCGCAACTGAATAATGATATGGAGAATGCGCTAGAGCAAACTCACATTAAGTATTTTAATACCGATACATTTACGCAAGCAGTAGGGTGGGAAGGTTATGATTATCCCGTCTCACTTTCACAATTATTGAAAGGTAACTCCAGCGACGTAATTCTCAACGCTAAACCGGTTCAAGCAAGTGAATCCGGTACTCTCGGTCGAGACATTTGGTATAACAAAACGGGCTCAACAGGTGGCTTTGGGGCATATGTCGCGTATGTACCCTCTGAAAAAATAGGCATAGTGATTCTAGCGAATAAAAACTACCCTAATGCCGAAAGAGTAGAGGCTGCTTACCATATTATTAGCTCGGTGGTGAAGTGAATTTTAGTAGTATTAGGAACTATGTAATTATTAGAGCTTATTTAGATACATACTATCTGCAGTGTTTTATTCGATAGTATTTATAGGAGTATTCATGAAAACTAAGCATTGGTCTAAGGTGACTTTGCTACATGAAGTTATTACGAACCCAAATATAACGATTAAAGGTAAACATAGTTATTACAGTGATTGTTGGGACGCCGGTTTTGAAGAGTCTGTTGTAAGATATCTACAAGGCGATGAGTTCAGCCGCGATTGGGAACCAAAATGGAAGATTGATAAGTTACATATAGGTGACTTTGTCTGTATTGCAGCGGAAGTTGTCATTGTTATGGGGGGAAACAGTACACATAGAGCTGATTGGTTCTCCTTGTACCCATTTATGGACTTTATTGAAGAAGCGTACGTCGGGAAAGGAGATACTCATATCGGCGATGGCGCCTGGCTCGGTATGCGATCCATGATAATGCCGGGTGTGACTATCGGAGAAGGAGCAATCGTTGCGGCAAACAGTGTGGTGACGAAAGATGTTGAGCCTTACAGTATGGTTGCGGGTTCACCAGCTAAGCATGTCAAATATCGCTTTTCTCGAGAGACGATAGACGAACTGCTTGCTCTTAGGATATATGATTGGCCTGATAAGAAAATCGACAGCCTGAAGAGATTTTTATGTTCAGACGATTTAGAAGGGCTGAGAAAGGCAAGCGCTGAATATGATAGAAACTACTCATAATCGTGACAATGTCACTATTTAAAAAATCAGAAAGAGGCCATTGTTGGGCCTCTTTGTATTAAATATCTAACCAATACAATGAGTATTCATTTTATTCTTTTATTGATTTTTTATGTGAACATGATAGAGGTGCGCACCACTTGCGTTCAAGAACAAGAGGACAACGTGTTTGGTAAAGGGGAAACCGATGGAATATCGGGAAATTATAATCATTAAGAGCCGCATGTAGCGGCTCTTTTTGATCATGAAATTGGTTAGTGGCGACAGACTACGAAGCGCTCAGAGGGTTACGAGGACTCGCTTCAGATAAATGAAGAAAGAGCGAATCGAAGTGGCTGTTGTTACCTGTTTGACTACTTATACCGTTGCCATTCCGCTGTTAATTCCGCTTTTTCTTTTCTCGCTGCAATCAGCATTTCTATATTTACGTCAGTGTTTGGGTGCCTTTGAATGTATCGCTCGTAATCAACCGGAACACCATTGATGTGCAGTTCAAGATGTAAATGCGGCCCTGTTGTTCTTCCTGTGTTACCCGTTTTCCCTATCACTTGTCCTCGGCTGATCTTCTCACCAACATGGACGTTGCGCTGAGATAAGTGTAGGTAGCGTGATACAGAGCCATTTGTGTGGCGGATATTAATGTAGTTGCCGGCAAAACGGTTGTAGCGGGACTTTAAAACGACGCCATCAGCAATACTACGAATCGGTGTACCTACAGGTGTGGCATAATCAGTGCCTAAGTGCGGAGTCGTTATATTGGTCACTGGATGTGTTCGCTTTAAGTCATAGTCAGAGCTCACTCTGTAGTTTTTATCAAAGGGTGAAGAAAACATGAACTGATTATTTATCGACACACCATGCTCATCAAATACGTTACCGTGACCATCATTGATAATAAATAAATCAGTTTTACTGCCTAAATAGTAAAAAGAACTAATGTAAGTTTCATTTTTACTATTTAATTTAGTTCTTAAGATAAAGTTATCACCTCTTTTAATAGAGTCAATAATATTAAACTTGCTTTTGATAAGTGCTAATAGCAAGTTGATCTCTTTTTGACTCACTCCTGATTTTAATAATGAAGCGACAAAAGAGTATTCAACAACACCGATAGTGATTTTTTGCTTACGAGTCTTCTTTTTAATTGATGGCTGCACATTCTCACTTTCGAATTCTAAAGGCTTGATGGTAGGTAGCCTATCCACAGGAGTGAGGAAGTAGTGAGAAAGCGATACGCTAATCAATA
>NZ_JADDYG010000333.1:12643-15846 GCF_015163535.1 Vibrio sp. OPT46
CTACGAGTATTCTTTTTAATTGGTGGCTGCACATTCTCACTTTCGAATTCTAAAGGCTTGATGGTAGGTAGCCTATCCACAGGAGTGAGGAAGTAGTGAGAAAGCGATACGCTAATCAATATGATTAACGCAGTAGTGATAAGGGCTACGGTAGGAGCTTGCACACCCCTTTTTATTATTAAAATAGTCATTAGTTTTGTTGGTTTATCAATACTGACAGTTGTGCGTAGAGTATAATATTTTAAATAAAAACTAGCATTAAAGCATGAGTAATTCCTCTGTTTTAACTAAGTTAATAATTATAGGATGTAAAAATAATTTTAATAATTCAGTCAAAGTGACGGTTGGCTTGGTGTTTATGCCTATTTTGTTGGTGTTAATGTCACGTTGAGAAAATATTTTTCAATAATATAATCTCGGGAAAATATATTTTGCCAAATTACTATGTTCGCTAAAAATACGCTGAAATTAACATTAGGTCTTACGCTTACATCTCTTTTATTGAGTGCATGTGGTGGTGGTGATGGAGGAGACAACACACCTCCAGCTAGAAGCAAAGGAAGCATTTCCGGTATGGTGTTTGACGCCCCAGTCAATGGCGCCAAGATTGAGGTTTTCGAGTTCAAAAATGGAAACTTAGGTCGGAAGTTGGCTAACACGACGTCTGATGCCTTCGGAAACTATCTGCTAGAGTTTGAATCGTCGTCAATGCCTCTTTTTGTTGTTGCAAAAGAGGGGAGTTATACCGATCCGTTTACAAATGAAACGGTATCTGTGAGTAATGCGAAGACACTTAAATTTGAAGGTGTTGTGAACTTTAAAGAGGGGAGTGAGCAAAAGTTAATGCTTACTCCGCTGTCGAACTTGGCAGCAGGCTTGGCAAAGTACAAAATTTCTCAGGGGGCCACAGATGAGAGTGCCTTTTCAACCGCTTTGGATAGTATCAATAGCATGTATGGTTTTGACGTAAATGAGACCAAACCTATTGATATAACCAAAGGTGGGCAAAGCAGTTTTGCTAGTGCTGGGCATCAATACGGCGCTTTATTAACTGCATACTCGTCTTACTCTTACGATCTTATAAAAAAATACGGCAACAGCGATAACGTCTACACTTCAATGCATTTCGCTGACATCCAATATCGGGATGTTATTGCAGATGGTGTTCTTGATGGTCTTGAAGTGAGTCAGACTTCAGGAGCAGTGACTCCCCTCAGCTTTGGACAGAAAAAGATAAACAGCGACGTTTACACACGTGACTTATCTCAGCACGTTTTGATCGTGGTAAACGACCCAAGTATCAATATTTCTGGTACTGATGCTGCCGACTATGTCGACTTTAGTAAGAAGCTTAATGACTTAGGTACATATGGCAGTACAGATGGTGTCATTCCACCGCGAGATGGGACGGAGATCGATACCACAGCGCCTATCGTGACACGCATTGACCGTGATGTACTTGCAGGCACCGATAAAGTTGACCTAAAAATTGTTGATGATATCGGTGTAGAAGACGTATCCGCCTTTATTCAGTATCAGATTAATGGCTCTTGGTCTGGTGAATTTCAATGTAACGACATACAAGATTTTGGAAGCACATTCTGTTCGGTTGAATTTGATGATTTTGAAGTTGGCCTTCGAGAGACCAACGTTAAAGTTAACATTAATACCAAAGAGATCGATAGTGTAGATATGAACCCTGCCACAGGGCTCTCAAACGTAAAAGCAGCACGGTTAGTCTTATATACAGCGGATGTACTGGGTAATGAGTTAATTCCAGGCAGCCATTCGGGTCTTCATATCAACTTTGAATGGGATAACGATGCGCCTGTTATCGATATTACATCGGCGAGTGCAATTAATAACCAACTTAAAGAATACGTTCTGAAAGGGGTTGTAAAAGAAAGCTCGCAAGAGATTAGTTCGGTCAGTATTTCATTTAAAGATGGCTTACATGAGGGCGTCACATGTTCTCCTGTCACTGTAGAGTCTGGAAATGCTTGTGAGTTTAGTAAGGCTTACCCAACTGATGAATTCCTATCTACGACGGTCTTTGAGGTTCGAGCGAAGGATAGCAAAGGGAATACGGGCGCTGCGCAGCATGCAGTAAGTCGTGACGATCAAGCGCCAGCACAGACGATAACCTATCCTGAAGGTACGTCAATGACGTACGTAAATGTGGGTTTAGATGGTGAACGAACCACTTACGATGGTATCTACTCTCAAGATACGTACACCCCAGACAATGTTCAAGCAAGCCGCGATTTCCTGAAGATTGACTATGCGTACGCAAGTTTAGGGATTCAGAACTCATTAAAAGGGATAGATTTTAGTAACTTCAACGCTAATTTATTGAAAGAGAATAAAATCCCTTATGTTCGTGTGAAAGTTTCAGACGTAAACACCGATACGGTTTTAGGCTCCAACGCTAATAAGCTTAAGCTCGTCGTCAAGTACTACGTAAGCCAAAACAACGATAACAACTACTCACTTCAGCAAGTTATTGACACAACCGCATCAGATGACGATTACATCGCAAAAATTCCGCACGAAACGCTGTTAGATAGCAATGGGCGAGTAGAGGATGTCATTTATTACATTCCATTTGTAAGAGATATTTTGGGTGACAGCTTTAAATCGGTATCAGAAAACAGTAGTCAAAAGTTAGTCATTCAAACCGTCGATGAGTCTGATAACGAAAGCACTCCAAGAGAAGTATATTTTAGAAGTAGCTTTGACCTACCAACCATAAAAGTGGTGACACCATTTATTGGTGCGCGAGCTCAACTTGAAGGGTTGAGCCCAAGTGGTGAATTCACTTCACTTGCAAGTTGTACCACTATCCAGCAACTGGAAAGTGACCAGTCCATGGCTCTTGACGTAGCGAGTTGTGAAACCACAACTGACGTAGTGAATTATGATTTCATGCGTGTTCGTTTAATTGGTATCGAAGGCAGTGAGCCATACTATTACCAATGGAAAAGAGATCCAGGGACCAAGAAAGTTACGGTTGACTTAAACAAGGCCAATATTGGTGTGTATTTTAAGCTCAAAGGTTCTCAAACTTACTATATTACTGAACTATCGACATATCAGACTGGTTTGTTTGATTTCCAGTGGGATCAAGTGACAGCGGGAGAGAAAACTTCAGAACGTGCGATTCAAATTCTTGATGAGGTGCGCTACGCGTTATCAGGTACGAA
>NZ_JADDYG010000333.1:15856-19313 GCF_015163535.1 Vibrio sp. OPT46
TGAATTATGACTTCATGCGTGTTCGTTTAATTGGTATCGAAGGCAGTGAGCCATACTATTACCAATGGAAAAGAGATCCAGGGACCAAGAAAGTAACGGTTGACTTAAACAAGGCCAATATTGGTGTGTATTTTAAGCTCAAAGGTTCTCAAACTTACTATATTACTGAACTATCGACATATCAGACTGGTTTATTTGATTTCCAGTGGGATCAAGTGACAGCGGGAGAGAAAACTTCAGAACGTGCGATTCAAATTCTTGATGAGGTGCGCTACGCGTTATCAGGTACGAATAACAACTCATTCTTTGGGTTTGACCCAACGGTTGTGTCTTATGCAACCAATGAAATGCTTACGACTAAAGCGATTCCAGACAAGCCATCAAATGACTATCTACACCGATTCCTTGTTGAAGCAATTGATAGTATTGCCGAGAGAATGCCAAGAAATAACTCATTAGATTTTGCATCTGCTAGTTACGATGATTTTAGCTACGATGGAAAAGCAAATGGTGTAGGGGCAGGAGGAAGTCAAGTTACGCTCGATTCTTACACGTTTGGCGCTGAAACTTACCGAAAAGATCTGGCGCAATCTTATTATGAAATCATGGCGAGCAAATACGGTATTGAGACCAATATCGCGCAGCTCTATGCTGATGATATTTCGATGGCTAATCCTGACTTAAATGGTAAGAACATTTTTGATACAGAGGGTAGCAGTATCGATACCTTGCCTCCGCAGCCAAAATTAACCATTGAAAGCGGTAGAGAGACGATGGTTGGTAATAGGCTTTATATCGCTGGCGAGGTTGTTTCTAAAATTGTCCTAGACGATCCTTCTGGTATTGTAGGAACCGACGCTCACGGCCCGAAGTTTAGCACGATGTGGTATCAAGCCAATGAGCCAAATATTGAAATACCACTGGACATCAACATCGTAGAAAACTCAGACAGCAGCAATGCTTATCGAAAAGAGTACTTCTTCACCCTTAACTCCCAGTCTAGTGAACTAAAAGATATTATAGAGTTTGCCGTGGAGACCAGTGCTATGGACCCACATGGCAATGCGTATGGTTACAATGGTAAATCTCCGTTTATAGAATCGGTGTTTATTGATAACGACTTCCCTAAGGCCAGTTACCTTCCACCCAATGATGTCGATGGTAAACCTGTAGAAAACGGTATTTATTTAAATGCGAACAATACTCATGAATTAACCTTCAACGTTGAGGATATTGTTGGTGATAAGCTTGCCTCGAGGGGCCTTGTTTTCTACCAGCAAACCGGTGAAAAAGTAACATACACACCAGAAAACTTTGCAAGTAACTCGAAAGACGCGTTTAAAGTCAAACTATGTACGGGCGAGATTTGTTCAAATCAAGGCTCTACGATTTATCCTGGTGATGGAGATTGGTTAGTTGTTGCAGCAGCAGAGGACAACTTAGGTAACTCCGTTTCAGAGTTAACTAGCACCGCTCCGAGGTTCAATATTCGTATCGACTCTGAGGCCCCTATTGTAAAAAGTGAGCAGGTTCAAAGCCGTTTAGGTGGTAATAACCAATGGGCACCTGTCATTGATTGGGGGACGTTAAGCTCTGGCAATAACGTAAAAATAGATTTGCGCCGCGGATCTGGTCAGGCTCTGACATTAGAAAGCTGTGACCCTCTAACAGAGGCGTGTGACGTACCATACCTAGTTGGTGAACAGCCTGACGTCAAAGTCCAACTGGTTTCAAAAGCATTTGATTACGATGAATGGAATGAGTTTTACGTCACTGCGACGGACAACGCTTACCCTGCCAATGTCAGTACAACAGGGAAATTCACATTCCAAGTCGATAACAAAGGCCCTGAAATCATCCTAAATACACCTTGGGTTGAAGACACATTGTCCAAAGAGAACTATGTCATAGGGCGTGAGTTCAACGTGCGATTTAAATCCGTAATAGACGATTCAGACCTTGAGCAAGTCTCGCTGTATCAAAGTGGTAAAGATTCGCCAATTAAGACAATTGTGCCAACGGATTCATCTAAAGAGTTTGTCATGTCTCTTATCAAGAGTGACACAGATAAAATAGACATTTCTGAAGATGAAAAAACAACGTCATTGTATGTAAAAGCAACCGATATTTATGGTTTTGAGTCTAGTTCTAACACGCACAAGGTTATTCTTGATCGTGATGGGCCAACATTAGGCTTAAGTGGTTTCAATGCGAATGACTACTACTTAGGTAACTATGTCTTTGACCTAACGGCGCTAGACCTAAATGCAAACGGTGATGTTTCAATTAATGGCGTAAATCGAGAAAGCCTAGAGTATTGGACGTTTAGCGATCTGGAGCCATTACCTGGCTCTCCTGGTACAAAAATCAATGAGGATCTCAAAGTGAGCCTTGGTGATTTAGGTACGGGTACACACAAGGTTCGTTTAAAAGGGTCTGATGTTCGTGGCAACACAACCTTAACCAGTGATGAGCAAGATTTTACCGTCAAAGTGTACAACTCAATCCCGCAGGTGACGCTGGCGATGAGTTACACGGATGGAACGCCAATTACAAACAACACCATCTATCAAGATGGGAATATCGTACTTACGCTTGATATTGTTGATGATAGTGGCGTTGATCGAATTGACTCAACTTATAGATTCTCTGGAGAGCAAAACGGGACTAACTTTACGTTCTCAGAAACCGCAGATGGCACTTGGACTGCAACGTTGCTTTCTACACAAATTGCCAAAGATGGTAATTATGAACTTGATATCAAGGTTTATAACAAAGTTCGTTACCTTGATGAAAAAGACCGAAAGGTTGGAAAAGTAAACCAAACCTTTAGCGTACAGCGTGAAGGCGTGGTTCTAACAGTTGAAAGCCCGCTGGACTTCCAAAATTACTTATCTGATGGTGTTCTTGATGTCACCTTTACTACATTGAGTGCGGTCAAAGCCAAAACGTTAGAGTGTTGGGTTCGTGAAGAATACAACTCTCTAGATGCGCCACCAACTAATGAGCAACCAACTTCTGGTGTTATCAACGTATCGCAAGAACCTTACAGTTGTAGTGTCAATGTTGGGCAAAACATGACCAAAGCACCTGTTACTTTGATTACTAAAACCTTGGGTACAAATGGGCGTGAAACGATCAACAAGTTCAATTTCTCGATGGTGGATATTGATGCACCGACAGTCGTGGATGGTAACTCATACAGTTTTAAAGGAAGTGATGTTTGGTTTGATGAAGCTTTGAAGAAGAAGATGCTCACATTTGAGCTCTCTTTTAATGATGCTTTATCAGGCGTGAATACCGAAAGTTCAGATGAATATCCAAAGTTGGTTCGTAATCTTGGCAACAAAGCTTATACGCCAACGACTTGTGCCAAAGGTGTTGGAAATATCAAGTGTACGTATTCTGAATCCTATGCCGATATTATTGATGGCCTGAGTACAACTCAAGAATACAA
>NZ_JADDYG010000334.1:0-2145 GCF_015163535.1 Vibrio sp. OPT46
TGGTTTTGTATTCGTGGAAATTTTTTCTCAGTCTTGGCGAAACCGAAAAATCGACGCTCCAAGCTGAAAAAGAGATCGGCACATCTAAACGAACCGCGGTGTGCAGTTCATCTTTACGAGATGTTTCTGAAGTTGGAATGGTGAGCTGACCCGCAACGCCGATTTTCCCTGTATCTCCAAAGCGATATAGGTTCGTGTATTGCAAGCCCAACACCGAATCTGTCGCGTAGGTGCCGACTTCATCTTCTAGGGCACGATAGCCCCCCGTAGAAAAATAGGCTTTTGTGTCGCTCGAAAAGGAATAAACGAGATCGCCTCCCCACGAGAAATTGCGGACAGAACGGTAGTCGTCTTTATCGTAAATGTTTGTATCGTAAGATAGGTAAACGGCCCCACTAAACTTACAAACAATACAGGACGTGTCTCCTTCATTTTGTGTAGATTCAGGCGTGCTGGTGCTATCAATTACACTCGTTTCCACCGCGAATGATGGCGCTGAAAACAGCGTACCCAACAACATTGCAAGCGGCGTCATCATCCACTTTGTTGTGTGCTGCATGTTTTGAAACTTCCATGAGAATTAAGTTTATTAGAATAAACTTAAAGACAAACAGATTATTGGGATGAAATTCCATAAAAATTCAGATAATCAACCCCAATAAACCTATCAACCATAAAATTACTCTTATGGTTAAATCCTTATTTAATTTTTTAATACTATTTATCTTAGTATTGTCACGTTCTACTTTGCTTAAAAACGTACTTTAAAATGACGTTTTATAAATAAATCCACACACCACAACATTAAAGAAGCAGCAAAGCAACGCCATTAAAACAAAATTTAAAAGACAATTATTATCAACAACTTAAAATCAACAAAAACAGTTAAAATGAATGAGTCAAAATGTATAAGTTAAAATACAATAAAAATATAAGAACATCATTCCGTTTAATTTTAGTCGTTATTGTATTGAGAAAGTTTAATTTTCAATTTCTAAAATTGGTGGGATACACATAAGAGAAATCATCAAAACCATCCGTTGTTAATAATGAATTTCGCATTTAAAACAAAAGATAGAAACAAGATCAAATTCATGTTTTCTAATATATCGATTCAACCTTTCACAAGTTTGAATAGAAAATCAAACTTTCAGTCAATCTAAAAACAACAAAACATTCACCAAGTGAATATTCAAAAGATAAGTCAAAACTAAATAGCACACACGGTCAGCATATTTGTGAATTATTATTCATTAATTATTTTTTCACAAATTAAACATTAATGTGACCAATTTCACACAATCACACCGCGTACAACATAAAGTAAACGAAATTTAAGTGTTTACTGACTCAAAACGTGTCGATAAACAGAGGTTAAACATCGAGCTGAAACACGTATTTCCCACCAAAATTTATTTTACATAGCAGTGAGTTACCTGCATCCAAGCGGTTAAAATGCGTACTGATGTGACTCATTTTTGAGAGAGGAACATAAGAAGAGCAAAAGCACTAAAAGAGGATAATGCGATTTGAATAACCAGTGCTTCAAACCGCACTTATGAACTTATGCAGAGAAAGAAAGACTATCAGTTACTGTTGAATGGTTTTATGACCACAGTTTTCGCAGATCAAGTGACGTTCAAATTCATCCATAGATGCAAGGAAGGCGCCGAACACTACACTTTTGAGAAAGCCAGCGATGAACTCTTTCTTGTTGCGATTTTTATCGCCTTCAAAGCCACTTTTTTTTCTAACTAACACCACGACATGATGCGTTTCTACCCCACATGTAGGGCACATGAGGACTTCTGTCTTGTTCGACATCTTAGACTCCTTGATGAATTATCCCTTTCTGCTGGCATGATTCTCTTACGCCTGTAAAGCGAGTCATCATGCCATCACTATCGATTCTTACTCTTCTTCGTTGAGACGACGAATCAACTTAGCTGGCGTGCCTCCGTATAGACAATCTGGCGGCACATCATGGTTGACTACCGAGTTAGCTGCAATCACCGAGCGAGCGCCAACTGTTACACCTTGGTTAATGACGGAGTTACCGCCAATCCACACATCATCTTCAATCGTGATGGGTTTACAAAACGTTTCCCAACGTCGGCGACTGCGGTAATCAACAGAATGAGAAGC
>NZ_JADDYG010000335.1:0-278 GCF_015163535.1 Vibrio sp. OPT46
GTTTAACGCTAGATCATCTCCCAACACACCTGCGGTTTTCTTTGCCGCCATTTTTGACATTAAGGCGACATCATCAAGCACCGTGGCAATATCGTCCAGCAGTGTGAGTAAACTTGCTCCAGCCATTTTTGGTCTCTTATATGAAATTGAGTAAGTAACAAAATGTAACACCAATGAATCACTCATCAAAGTGATGATTTTGCAAAGAATACCACCCCAAATGGTGTTTTATATTGCCGTAAAGATAAGACAGGTCTAGTCTTGTGATACCTTTCAGC
>NZ_JADDYG010000336.1:0-1268 GCF_015163535.1 Vibrio sp. OPT46
CAATGATGTTACCCCCATTACCACAAATTGAGGCATCAGATGCCACCCAGCTTCCAGTGGCGTATCGCCTTGCGCTTGTTGTAGATACAGTGACAGAAAGAAAAGACTTGCATAGGCCGAAAATCCTAACGCGAAAGAAGCCACGTTTGCTACGGCCAGAGATATGTTGCGAAAAAGAAGAATAGGAAACAGTGACCTCAATTAAGCTTTCTGGTCTTTTCAACCTCACGTTCATCCATCATATCTATTTCCGTGATGATAAATTCGTATATACTCCCCCTCCCGTAGTTGATCTTTAATCAAGTTTATGTGTTGTTTCATTGTGTATATTGCTACTTCATTTAGTTAAAGGACACAACTGTATAGCCGAAGTGGATTCTTAAACAACACATTAAGCTTCAGGCGATATCTATCTCGAGATTTTATTCAATTCCCTTATCATCGCGTAATTTTCGCTACCTTTATTTAGCCTAGACCTTTCAGACTTAGTGCCTTTAATTCAATATGGAACGGCCTCTGAAAAAATTTTTGTAGAAGTCTCCTTTATGCCAGTACTTGTTTGAACTAAAGAATTCTTGACAATTAGCCATTAATATATACTTTCCTAAAAGACTATCCCTTCTCTTCACATCACTGAGCGTCGTAGCACACTTTAAAGACTCTGCTATGTCATAAGTACCATAATCTAATATCTATATCCTCTTTAAGCGTACTTAAGTAATAGGTTTATGCCCTGGGCTAAGACCTCTTCGGCATAAAACTAAGTTCACCAGTGAATGTATTCGCTCCAAGCTTCACGCACTAAATTAGTCCCATCGAATGGGGTAAATAAATTTTCAAAAAATGTAGGCTGGTTATTTTGTTCTGTTACCCAAATCATGAGAGCGTCAGCCCTCCATTGTTAAACAAGTAGTGAAAGATGGAGAAATAACATCTTTGAAGTGAAAGATAGATTAAATAGCTCAAAATTCATGATATCGTTTTTCCAACTCATGAACTTGCCCTGTTGCGTTCGCGAGATGATTTCTTAGCTTAGTCGAACATTGTAAAATCACTCTAGATTTCAGTTGATGTATCGGCTTAAATTACATAATCGCTCAGCTATAACAATCGATTCTTGTATTGCTCCGGTGTCATGCCGGAGTATTTCTTGAACATCGCGATAAAAGGGC
The DNA here is from genome assembly GCF_015163535.1 of Vibrio sp. OPT46. Lineage (NCBI taxonomy): Bacteria > Pseudomonadati > Pseudomonadota > Gammaproteobacteria > Vibrionales > Vibrionaceae > Vibrio > Vibrio sp. OPT46. The sequence continues at coordinate 1,173 of NZ_JADDYG010000336.1, forward strand.
TAGCTTGGTTATAACCTAACGTCAGAGCGACTTCTTTTACGGTCTGCCCTTTACGCAGCAACTCCATAGAATGTAAATATCGCACACGTAAGCGCC
>NZ_JADDYG010000337.1:0-293 GCF_015163535.1 Vibrio sp. OPT46
CTTTTTAGTTTGGTCAGTTCTGGCTGAACACGTTCGGCATAATGTGCGATGAGAGCGGCATCTAAACGGTCGTTCTTAGCTCGTTGACCAATGGCACCAGCAAACCTTTTAATACGTAGTGGGTTGGCAATAACATAAGGTAATTTGGCTTTGTCACAGGCGTGTATAAAAGGCATTTCTAATCGACCTGTAGCTTCGATGACGACACGTTGAGGTTTGTGTTTCTTAATGGTTTTTATGGCATCGCTGATGCCTTTTTCGGTGTTCGGGACAGTGAAGTAAATATCGAGTGG
>NZ_JADDYG010000338.1:0-609 GCF_015163535.1 Vibrio sp. OPT46
CCACCCGCAGCCAGTCCTTGTACAAAGCGCCGCCGAGGCAGATTGAGCGGGTTTTGGGGCTGTTTCATAATTTTTCCTAGATTGTCTTTTGACATAGAGACAGCATAGATAGGCACACCTGATGCCTACATGACGTGAAGATGATAAAAATGTCATCTTCTAGCGAAATACCCTTGAACCCATTACAACGAGCTTGAGAACAGAACTTAATGTGCACCATCATCAAGGTAACCAACTTCACGTAACTAACTATGAAACAGCTGCTTAATGAGGATAAAGAAAGCACCTACAATTACCTGCAAAAGGGCCTACCCTTAATGTCTAGTGCCAAGCCTACAAGAGTAGTGCTGGCAGATGCCAGGACTTTGATTGACCGCGCGAGACAGTCTGAAAGACAGAGTACTGAGCCTGCTTAATCGGGCTAAGGTCCCCAAACAAAGAAACAATCATGACAATTTTCTATCTCATTGATTTTCAAAAAATAAAAACACCACAGTCATGCCTGTAAAATCGCTATACCATAAATTCTTCTAACGCTTTCGATCACTTCAAAGCGTTTAATCTTGACTGATATCGGGAAACACTTTTGCTATTAAAGCTCATTGCAGG
>NZ_JADDYG010000338.1:667-3784 GCF_015163535.1 Vibrio sp. OPT46
CACAAGATTAAACGAAAATGAAAAACTTAATCAGGAACGGTCAAGCTTTACCAAGTTGTTGCCAAATAGCAGTTGAAATCACTGGAGTAGATTAGCTCTTTACCGGCAGGTTGGTATTCTACTTTGAACACAAAACAAACAGTAACGAAATGTGCAGATTCATCTGTAATCAAAGTGCACGTGTTATGTTTACTTGTTTCGTGGTTGGCAGATTTTCAAGCTATTTGTGGATGTAAAAAAACACAACAGCTCCATTTATATTGTGAAGTATAGCCCCGTTTGACGGTAGAGCTAAGCATTGCCGAAGCAGCAATATCGCAGTCTTCTTTTATGGTGTAGCCCAAAACCAATCGACTGGTGGTTTTAGGGTAAGAAAAAACCATTAAGATGACTAAAATGTCATGAACCCCTCCCCATTCCTGATCTAAGCGTTGCGATAAACTGAGTCTAAGTTAAATGAGTTAAAGTTTTTTTGGAGGTCAAGAGAATGAAAAGCAAAAAGTCAAGCTGTCACAAGAGTGGTCACCATAAAGGTCATGGATGGATGATGGTTCTATGCGCGTTATTAATGGTCGGTATTCCATTATTTATTCTCTCTTCTAGTCAAGAGGTGTTTAGTTGGGCTTACCTTAGTAGTGCGATTGTTCCATTAATCATCTGCCTAGCGATGCACGGCTTAATGATGAAGATGATGATGCCGAGTGAAAAGAAAGACTCCGAAGCCAACAACCAATCGATGAAAAAAATTGAAAACAATCCACAGTTCAAAGCATAAGTAAGGGGTAGATGATTTTATGAAAAAGTTATATGTATCAGTTTTATTGAGTAGCTTGGTTGCGATGCCTGTGTTAGCAACAAACTCTATCGATGATCAACACCGATACCACTCTGTCGCACAAAATGAGAAAGAGCATGCTAAGCAGCGATCTCATACTGATAAGATGGAGGAGTACATGAAAATGATGGATGGCATGAATATGAATATGGAAGACGCACCAGAAGAATGCAAAAAAATGATGAGTAGCTGAATAAAAGAAATAGTAGGAATCAGAAAAAGTAATAACTACTTCATTTTTAATGAAGCAAGAGCCGCCTACGCTGATAGGGTGGCTCTTTGTCTTTTAGAGTAACAGGACTCATCGCAATTACTGCAAGGTTAACTCTTAGCTTGCTCAATTTAATTGTGGTGGAAAGTCGATTGATGATCTCCCACCTAAATCTCAATATGACAAAAATGTCATGTTAGAGTACTCAAAACAATCACGTTGGTTCAGATAAACTGAATGTATTCAAGCAGAGAAGGAAATAATAATGAATGTATTGGTCAAAACTCTATTAATAGGCTCTATTATAGTTACTAGTGCCACATCAATTGCACAGCCATTGTATTCCGGTAGTAATTATATGAGCCGAGTTGATCATAAAATTGTCTCTATTGATGCAGTCAGCTCGAAACAACAAGCATATACATTAGGAGCAGAAAAACTGTCAGAGTTTGAGGCTATGAACGGAGGAGACTTAAGTGCAGCTCTGGTTCCTGTGAGGACTTATGGTATCACTCGAAACACGACCCACCTTAAAGATAAAGGGTATGTAACTGTTCAGGAAAGATTGAATAATCAAGGTCAGCTAGAGTATGTAGCCAAAGTACATCTGAATGTTCACTATCAAATGCGAGATAGCAATAACTAAACTTAGCAGAGCTCCTAGAGTATCAATTTGTTCTAGGAGCTAAGGAGCGACTATGATTGATAAAATTTCGGTAATATTTCAGGTTCAAAAGCTTGGAGAAATAGAATCGATCCTTGCAAAGGAAGGGGTTCGAAACTTTACGGTCTACCAAGTACAAGGGCGAGGAAATCATTCGAACCTAATTGATACCCATGCTTTAAACACACATTACCAACTAGATATTTTCATTGGTCATAGCCATACACAGAGCTTGGTTGGTGCACTACTGGATACTCTATGTGTGTCACAAGAAGGAAATGGTGTTACATCTGTTATTGAGAACGTTTTGTTGTTTGATAATAATACGAAAAATCAAATTTCTAACCCATCATATAATCACAAGAACGATGTATAACATCCAAGGAAATCAAGGCATTTTTCTTATATGAAGTTACTCGTTATAGAAGATGAAGATAAAGCAGGAGCTTATCTTAAAAAGGGCTTGATTGAATCAGGCTACACTGTAGATCTATCTACCGACGGTGTTGATGCTTTGTACTTAGCTACCACCAATAATTATGACCTTATAGTCTTAGACATAATGCTACCAAAGCTGAATGGATGGCAGCTATTGCAAACACTTCGCAGTAGTGAAATCTCTACACCTGTCATTATTTTATCCGCTAAAGATCAGGTTGAAGATAGAGTGAAAGGGCTTGAGTTGGGAGCGAATGATTATCTTGTAAAACCTTTTGCCTTTATCGAGTTGCTTGCTAGAGTCAAAAATGCATTGCGTCATCAAGCCCCTACAGCCAAGACAGAGTCTATTCTTTGTATTGCTGATTTGAGCCTCGACTTGCTTAAACGAAAGGCGACTCGCAACAATGACACGATCACTCTGACAGCAAAAGAGTTTTCTTTGTTGGAATATTTATTTGCGAAAAGAGGTCAAGTCGTCACTCGCACTCAGATAGCTTCGGCTGTTTGGGATATGAATTTTGATAGTGATACGAATGTCATTGATGCAGCAGTGAAAAGATTGAGGTCGAAAATCGACAAGCCCTATCAGAAAAAACTTATCCTGACCGTGCGAGGTATGGGGTACAAACTTGATGACGCCGTAGAATGAAAGAATTACTAAACCAATCCATCGCGCGCAAACTGGTGTTTATGTTTGTCACAGCCTCTTTTGTTGTTTTAGTCGTGTTTGCTTTGACGATCCAAAACGCTATCAAGAGCCACTTTAATGAGCAGGACTATAGTCACCTAGAAACAAAACTCCGTCCTTTAACGGGCACTATTGAGCAAGATCTAGACCTGTTTAACTCTTTGGATATCTCAGTCTGGATCTTAAACAACAGACAGGTGGTGAAAACGAATAATGAAACTATTGACTTTCCACCTGAGCTGATTGGCGACTCCTCATTCGAATGGAGTGTAGACAAT
>NZ_JADDYG010000338.1:3840-8477 GCF_015163535.1 Vibrio sp. OPT46
AAACATTACCAAGCTTTTAAGTTTGACTATCCAGATACGGAAAGCGGTGCGATTGTTCTTGCAATGGATGTGACTCACCATAAACTATTTTTCGACAAGCTAAATACCATCCTATTATGGACATTAGTTTTGACCGTGATTTTGTCTGGCGCCTACGCCTTAATTATTGTTAGAAATGGTTTACTGCCACTAAAGACATTAAAAGGGTATATCGAACGAGTTAACACTAGCAACCTAAGCATACGTATCCCAAGTGACTCGCTTCCAAATGAGTTAAGCAGCTTAATTATTTCTCAAAATGAAATGTTAGACAGGTTACAAGAAGGCTTCCTCAGACTGAGTGAGTTTTCATCCGATATTGCGCATGAGCTAAGAACACCTTTGAACAATATCATGACCCAGACACAAGTGGCGCTTAGTCTAGAGCGTTCTATTGAAGAGTATCAAGACATTTTAGTGTCTAATATCGAAGAGCTAGAACGATTCAACAAGACTATTTCGGATACGTTGTATCTAGCTAAATCAGAAAATAGACTTCTGCATAGGAACGAAGCAGAGTTAGAGTTGAGTGAGGTAATCGTCCCCTTGCTTGAATATTATGAAGTGTTGGCGGAAGAGAAAAACGTTCGATTTACGTTAGATGGCTCATCGACTCAGCTTGGTGACAGGGATATGCTTCAACGAGCATTTGGTAATGTGTTGTCTAATGCGTTGAGGCATTGCTTTCATAATACGGATATCTCGGTAGTAATCTCCGAATCAGAAACGAGCAACAAGGTGACAATTAGCAATGTTGGTGAGCCTATTCCTTTGAGCTCTTTACCCTATATATTTGAACGATTCTATCGTTCCGATAAGTCGCGTGTCCATAACGGAAGTATTGGAGCTGGGTTAGGACTTCCAATAGCTAAGGCTATCATGAAAGCACATCACGGGGATATCCTAGTCAATGCGAAGGATGAGCGAACTGAATTCGTCTTTATTTTCAATAACCTTTAGCTCCAATAAATTTTTAATATCACTATTGCTCATCAGTTCTCATAAGGTATTATGAATGCAAAGTGAAAAGGTACCACATGACTAACTCTTTGAGACCAACAAGTATTTTGATTGTCAGCATCTTAGCGATGTTGATGTCGAGCTACGTCTCAAGTATGCCAATGATGGGTATGAGTCCAATATGGTCCTCTTCAGTTCAACCCCAACGTTCTCACCATGACTCGATGGAAATGTCTGAGACTACAGTAAGCCATCATGCGATGATAGGCTGCCCATCGATGGAGATGACAGAGAGTGATAGTTCTATACATTGCGAGAGCTCATCTACATTTGGTGGCGACTGCTGTAAAAGCGTGTGTTCTAGCGTATTTTTTCCACTCTCATCTTCTCGCTTAATCAGTACATCTGAATATTATTTAGCCCTGCGTCACCCGATCAAAATAGGCGTTACAGTAACTCGTATTCAGAGCTTACTGCGTCCACCCTCTGTCTAATTCAACTATCATAACTATTTAGCTCTCAATTCTTTCTGCTGGAAGGCAGGGGTTGGGGTATGTCCATATCGTTTTATCGTGGATAAACAACAATGAGTATTGAATTAAACGGCTTCAGGGCATTTAAATCCCTGAGTCTTGGGGTTGCAGTCGCACTTTGTGCAATGCCTGCCCTGTCACATACGGGGTCTAACGCGACTTCACAAACTATCGCAGCTTCGACGCAGCTGTTGAATGAACTAATTGAAGCGGCTCTAGCAAATGATACGAGTCGATCTCAATATGCTGCGCAGTCACAGGCGATGCGTGAAGTGGGCGTTGCAAGCGCGACTCTTATGGATCCAAAACTCAAGGTGGGCTTTGGCGGTTTACCTGTGGATTCATTCAAGTTTGACGAAGATCCCATGACGAACATTTCTGTTGGATTAATGCAACAGTTTGAACGGGGTACAACGTTAGATCTTAACCAACGTAAAGCGAATCAACAGGCCGATGGTATGGCCTATCAGGTTCAAGTTCGTGAACGTGAAGTGGCGAATAGTATTACTCAACTATGGTTGGAGCTGGGTTACCTTCAATATGCAGAAACGTTGATTGAATCTAATCAACGTCTCATGGTAGAGATGGAGCAGTATATTCAAACCAATTACTCAATTGGTAAGAGCGAAGCGCAAGATCTGCTTAACACCCAGCTTCAAGTCAACAAGCTCGACGAAAAGCTGCAAGCGAATCAACAAATGCAAAATCGAGCCGTAGCTCAGTTATCAGAATGGCTAGGCTCAGGGTGGTTAAATCACCGTTCCATTGATTCGAATCAGGTAGGCTATCAATTAGACTGGTCGCGTTTGAATACGCTTTTGGATCAGCAAACCAGCAACAGTCAGTACTACTCACTGCTTAACCAACATCCTATGGCGAAAATGGCTGACGCCAACATCTCTGCTAATCGCACTCAGGTTGAGGTTGCAGAGCAATCTTATACACCACAATTTGGTGTCGAAGTGATGTATGCCTACCGCCAAGCGAACAACATGAAGGGTGAGCCAGCTTCAGATTTGCTGAGTGCTTATCTTACTATGGATATCCCTTTGTTCACTGATAACCGCCAAGATAAAAATGTAGCGGCCGCTCAATACCAAGTAGGTGCAGCGCAATATCAAAAAGATACGCTGCTCGCTCAAATGAACGCCCAAGTAAACGCATTAATGACGGACAGAATGAATCTCACTGAACGTATTCAGCGCTACCAAGAGCGCTTATTACCTCAGTCTAAAGCCCGCATTGAAGCGGTAGAGCGCGGCTATCAGAACAATACTGCTCAGTTTGGTGATGTCATTACTGCATCAACCGATGAATTGGCTCTTCAAATGGAGCTTGCTCGCCTAATAACCGATATGAACCAGGTCAATAGCAAGTTATCCATGTTACTTGGTGGTTTCGAATATCAAGTTTCTGCGCCAAACACTCAGTACAAAGAACAATAATAAAGGAATCAAGATGAATACATTTAAAGTTGCAAGCCTAGCGTTACTAGTCGGAAGCGCATTGGGTTATGGAGCGAATATTTACCTTTCAGGCATGAACCATAACATGGCTGGAATGACAGCTTCTGAGTCTAAATCAACTGATGAACCACTGTACTGGGTCGCGCCGATGGACCCAAACTATCAGCGAGATAAACCGGGAAAGTCGCCTATGGGGATGGATCTTATTCCTGTTTATGCTGATGACCTCAATGGTAGTAACGACAAACCAGGAACAGTAAAAATCGATCCTGCTGTTGAAAATAACCTTGGTGTTAAAACAGATACTGTGCAGCAAGAAGTGCTTGCACCACGCATCGAAACTGTCGGCTATGTCGCCTTTGATGAGAGTCAACTTTGGCAAACCAATGTTCGTGTATCTGGCTGGGTTGAAAAGCTTTATATCAATGCCGTTGGTGAGAAAGTGAATCAAGGTGACACACTGTTCACTCTGTATTCACCTGAGCTTGTAAAAGCACAAGAAGAACTGATTAGTGCCTATAAAACTCAGCGTAAAGGAATGATACGAGGTGCTACCGATCGTTTGATCACTTTGGGGGTTGATCGCAATCAAATTGATTCCATTGCCCGTAGAGGTAAAGCATCACAAACCATTGAAATTAAAGCACCAGCAGACGGTGTTATTGCAAGCCTCAATATTCGTGAAGGTGGCTACCTTTCTCCAGCTCAGGCGGTGATCAGCGCAGGTCCTTTGAATCAAGTATGGGTAGATGCTGAAGTCTTTGAACGTCAATCTCATTGGATTAAACAAGGCAGTCAAGCATCGATGACATTGGATGCCTTACCAGGTGGGGAATGGAATGGTGAAGTGGATTATGTCTATCCCATTCTTGACCCTAGTACGCGTACATTGCGTGTTCGCCTTCGATTCGACAATCCACAAGGTGAACTTAAGCCGAATATGTTCGCTAACGTCGCACTGAAACCGGTATCAAGTGATGAAGTGTTAACCATTCCACGCTCTTCAGTCATCCGTTCTGGCGGTATGACTCGTGTGGTTCTGGCTGAGGGAGAAGGAAAATATCGCTCTGCCAGAATTGAAGTTGGTCGTGAAGCCGCTGACAAGGTTGAGGTCATAAAGGGATTGCAACGAGGAGATCGTGTTGTTACATCAGCTCACTTCATGTTGGACTCTGAGTCAAGTCAGTCTGCCGACCTATCAAGAATCAATGGTATCGAACCGACTGCCGAAACGGCTTGGGCAACAGGTGAAATTACTGATGCAATGGTTGGACATAGAATGCTAACTATTAATCACAAGCCTGTTCCTGAATGGGAATGGCCAGGAATGACCATGAATTTCATAGTGTCAGAGCACGTTGAAATGGAACCGCTTTCAAAGGGTCAAACGATTGACTTTGAGATGAAAAAATCTGAATCGGGTCAATATGAAATCGTTGATTACAAAGTAAGTGAGCTGAGCATAAATACAGAAATATGGATAGACGGTGATGTTTCTATGTTGATGGCGGATTTTGGTATGGTGACACTAAATCATGTTCCTGTGGCTGATTGGTCATGGGATGCTGGTGAGCTCAACTTTTCAGTCGGTGGTGATATTGAACTCTCAAGTTTTCAGGAGGGTGACAAAGTTCGGTTT
>NZ_JADDYG010000338.1:8578-10100 GCF_015163535.1 Vibrio sp. OPT46
ATAGGTGCAATCATTCGATGGTCTATCAATAATCGCTTTTTGGTATTGGTAGCGACTTTTGCTTTAGTCTTTGGCGGATTATATAGCGTAAAGAATACTCCAGTTGACGCTCTTCCTGATCTATCTGATGTACAAGTGATCATAAAAACAAGTTATCCAGGTCAGGCACCCCAAGTGGTGGAAGACCAAGTCACGTATCCGCTGACAACGGCTATGCTTGCGGTTCCTGGCGCTGAAACTGTTCGTGGATATTCGTTCTTTGGTGATTCTTACGTCTACATCATTTTTAATGATGATACCGATATGTACTGGGCTCGCTCGCGAGTGCTCGAATATTTAAGTCAAGTTGCACCAAAACTTCCTCCAAGCGCTAAACCAACACTAGGTCCAGATGCGACAGGTGTGGGCTGGGTTTACAGTTATGTTTTACAAGATAAAACTGGCAAGCATGACCTTGCTGAACTGCGTAGCTTACAAGATTGGTTCTTAAAATATGAGCTACAAACCGTAGACGGGGTTTCAGAAGTAGCGACCGTTGGTGGTATGGTTAAGCAATACCAAGTGCAAATCGATCCTGCCAAGCTACGTGCTTATGACCTAACTCTGCAACAGGTCAATATGGCTATTCAAAATGGTAACCAAGAAAGTGGCGCGTCTGTAGTGGAAGTTGCAGAAGCTGAACACATGGTACGAACCACTGGCTACTTGTCTAGTATCTATGACATTAAAGCGCTACCTCTCAAGGTAAGTAAAAAGGGATCTCCCCTATTATTAGGTGACGTTGCTGATATTGAACTCGGACCACAGATGAGACGAGGAATCTCTGAATTAAATGGAGAGGGCGAAGCCGTAGGTGGCGTAATTGTCATGCGTTTTGGAGAAAACGCAAGCGAAGTGATCAGTAATGTTAAGGATAAGCTAAACGAGCTTCAACGTAGCTTGCCTGATGGCGTTGAGATAGTGGCTACTTACGATCGTTCTACGTTAATTAATGCAGCGGTTGAGAACCTTTGGAAAAAGCTTGCAGAAGAGTTCATTGTTGTCGCTATTGTATGTGCGTTGTTCCTATTCCATATTCGGTCTTCGCTCGTTATCGCATTGAGTCTCCCTGTCGGTATTTTAGGGGCCTTTATTGTCATGCATTGGCAAGGTATCAACGCCAATATCATGTCGCTAGGAGGGATTGCAATCGCGATCGGTGCAATGGTAGACGGTGCTATCGTTATGATAGAAAACGTACATAAGCATATTGAACGGACGCCATTGACTGACAAAAACCGATGGCAAGTGATTGGTGATGCGGCGCAAGAGGTTGGTGCACCGTTGTTCTTCTCGCTACTGATTATCACGCTAAGCTTTGTTCCTGTATTCGCATTGGAAGGTCAAGAAGGCAAGATGTTCTCGCCACTCGCCTTTACTAAAACTTATGCAATGGCGGCAGCAGCAGGCCTTGCTATTACGTTAGTGCCAGTGCTCATGGGATATCTTATTCGCGGTAAAATATTACCAGAGAACAAGAACC
>NZ_JADDYG010000338.1:10158-12631 GCF_015163535.1 Vibrio sp. OPT46
CTATTAATAAAGGTCTAATTGCCCTTTATAAGCCCTTACTGAATATTAGTCTGAAGTACCCGAAAAGCATGATTATATTGGCTATTGCTCTTATGGGGTCAGCTTATTATCCAACAACGAAGCTCGGTAGTGAGTTCATTCCTCCTCTTGATGAGGGTGACTTGATGTATATGCCAACCACCTATCCAGGTATTTCTATTGGTAAAGCGCGAGAGTTGCTTCAGCAGACAAACAAATTAATTAAGACGGTACCTGAAGTACAGACAACATGGGGTAAAGTCGGTCGTGCTGACACAGCGACCGACCCTGCTCCCTTAACTATGATTGAAACCGTTATTCAGCTTAAACCGCGTGATCAGTGGCGTGAGGGCGTGACAACTGAGTCGCTACGAAAAGAGTTTGATGACTTGATTCAGTTTCCTGGTTTAACTAACGCATGGGTGATGCCTATAAAAACACGCATCGACATGTTGGCAACGGGTATCAAAACACCAATTGGAATTAAGATCGCAGGGAGTGATTTAACCGAAATTGAGAAGATAGGTGCTCAACTAGAACCTATTCTTAACAATATTGCCGGCACTGCTTCTGTATACGCAGAGCGTGTTGCCGGTGGTCGCTATGTCACTATTGACATCAATCGAACAGCGGCAGCTCGATACGGTCTTAACATTAAAGAGGTACAACAGGTAGTTTCTACTGCTGTCGGTGGTATGAACGTTGGAGAAACCATTGAGGGTCTTGAGCGTTACCCAATTAATGTCCGCTATCCACAAGATTATCGTGATTCAGTCGTTAAGTTAAAGCAACTGCCATTGGTTACCCCTAGTGGCGCTAGAATTGCCTTAGCTGATGTTGCTGATGTGCGCTACGAAGATGGACCACCAATGATTAAAACAGAGAATGCTCGTCCTAATGGTTGGGTGTTTGTTGATATCGATGGTCGAGACTTAGGCTCTTACGTTGAGGAAGCAAAACAGGCGGTTGCAGAGCAACTTGATATGCCAGCTGGTTATTCAATTGCATGGTCAGGTCAATACGAATACATGGAGCGTGCCAAAGAGCGCTTGGGTGTCGTCGTGCCAATCACGATTGCCATCATCATGCTGCTGCTTTACTTCAGCTTCCGACGTGTTGGTGAGGTGATGATCATCATGCTGACTCTGCCGTTAGCCATGGTGGGTGGCTTATGGCTCATGCACTACCTCGGCTACAACTTCTCAATCGCGGTAGGCGTTGGTTTTATCGCGCTAGCTGGGGTCGCTGTTGAGATTGGAGTCATCATGTTGGTGTACCTCAACCAAGCATGGCACTACACAAAACTAGACGCCAAAGAGCAAAGCAAATCATTGGATGAAGAGGATTTAAGTAACTCGATTCAAGAAGGCGCTGGCTTGCGTGTTCGCCCGGTAATGATGACGGTACTTACTGTGATTATCGGCTTGATCCCAATCATGTACGGTGAGGGGACTGGCTCTGAGGTAATGCAGCGTATCGCTGCTCCAATGATTGGTGGCATGGCCTCTGCCCTCTTACTAACACTTCTTGTTCTTCCTGCTATTTTCAAGCTTTGGAAAACACGCGAACTGAAACACGACTAAACACACATTCGGGCTAAGAATGAACTTAGCCCGTAAAACACTTAAATGAACTACTAAGGAACACAATATGAACATGAAAAAAACACTACTTGCTGCACTTCTTTCGATTACAGCAACATCTGCAATGGCAAACATGGACCACTCCAAAATGGATCATGACTCTATGAACCATGAGAGCATGGACCATAGTAATATGAATCAAGGCGATATGGATCACAGCAAAATGGATCATTCCATGACGTCGATGGAAGGCATGTCTGATGTAGGTATGCCAGCAACAGGTGCAAAGCCAGATAAAGTGGTCCATGTTGTGTTGGCCGATGACATGACAATCAAGTTCAAAAAAGAAGTACAAATTGAACCAAATGATGTCGTTCAATTTGTGGTTATGAATGTTGGCAAGATTGATCACGAGTTCACTATTGGCTCAGCGAAAGAGCAACTTGAACATCGAGAAATGATGAGGAAAATGCCTCATCATATGCATGATTCAGGGAATGCAGTTACAGTAAAGCCGGGTAAAGCTAAGCAGTTGATTTGGCACTTCCAAGGGGATAGCAAGGTTGAATTTGCATGCAATATTCCAGGACATGCAGAAGCAGGCATGATTAAAAAAGTGAGGTTATAGGCGCTATAAAGGAATCTGATGATGCTAAAGCGTTCATTCATACTAGCGGGTATGTTTGGTGTGAGCTTGTTTACCTATGCCTCAGAAGACTCAATTTCAGCCGGTGAGTCCATCTTTCGTACTGTAGGTGGATATGGATGTATTGCGTGTCATGGGCTATACGGTCAAGGGGGAGGTAACGTTGGTAGGAACATCAGAGGTAGCTCTTTAAATGATCTGAAATATAGCCTAGAGCATGAACAAA
>NZ_JADDYG010000338.1:12664-12886 GCF_015163535.1 Vibrio sp. OPT46
CAATGAAGCTTTTAGGCGATGCACTAAGTGAACAGGATAAGATAAATCTAACAGATTACATGGAGTATCTTGGAACGTTTCAATTAGTGGATTGGATGTATGAAGGTACCAAAGGGCGACTACACTCAGTTTCTATAGATAGCGGCAAGAAGAGTCAGTTGGTGGTACTAAATAAACCGTTTGAGCCGATGTCAATTGACCTCTCCCCTTTGGCTGGAAAAC
>NZ_JADDYG010000338.1:12923-15008 GCF_015163535.1 Vibrio sp. OPT46
ATTTAACACTGCGTCTAGAACCGTATGAAACTCAGCACTTTGAGTGGCTTCCTGAAAAGGGAATATATGAGCTGAGTTATGGCGATGAAGCCATCAGTATTAACGTAAAATAGACTTTAGTTAGGTAACTTTATGAGTAAAAAATTGAGACTTATTGCATTTTCATCTTTGATTTTGAGTTTTAACGTCTTTGCTAAGCCTATTATTGAGCTTTATAAATCGCCTACGTGTGGTTGCTGTAAGGAATGGGCTGCAATTATGGAGAAAAAAGGCTATGAGGTGAATGTTAACCACGCTCGTGATTGGAGTGATGTCAAACAAGAGTTTGGTATGCCTAATCAACTGATGTCCTGCCATACAGCTGTCATTGATGGCTATATGATTGAAGGGCATGTTCCTGAGTCTGATATCAAACGCTTGCTTGAGGAGAGACCTGAAAATATTTCAGGGATAGCCGCTCCCGGTATGCCGCAGCATTCGCCGGGAATGGCACGACCAGGGCAGGAGTACAAAGGCTTTAACGTGGTGTCTTTTGATAAGACAGGGCAGATGAAACTTTATAATAAGTACTAAAAGTCGATTAAGAAGTTGGGCTCTTGAGGTAAGTGCGGAGCCCTTTTGTTTATTTCAAAGGAGCTCTTGCACTAAATCGAAACGAGTCCGTTATTCCGTTGTATCCAAAAAGTTTGCTAAGCGAGACTGGGTTGACCAATGACTAAGTGCCTAGAAAGGAAGGTCTCTTACAATGCTTAAAGTTTCAAACTTTATTGTCATAATTCTGTTGTGCAGAGAGTTATGGCATTAAGTTAGTTTCAAACTTTATTGTTACCTTCTTTTATCTAGGCTACTTGGTACTAAACTCTACACGAGAGAAAAGTTTCAAACTTTAATGTCCTCCGACATGTATGTGAATAAATCGACTCTATCTATACGATCACTGGACTTCCAAAAAGCGGGACTTCAGGTAGTAGAGATGACATTTTGCTTGATATGCTCATTAGCCCACCAGCGAATCGGTGGCTAAAACCTTTAAAAACTAACGAGGAACTGAGTATGGCAATCAAAACAAATATACTGGAGCTAAATGGACTAAATCCGGCTTATTTCACCAATACGGAATTACTCCCTCTCGACGATTATCTGATGGATAGAGGAATTTATCTATTTCCACATATTGAGAAGAGATTCGGCAGTATTCCTTTAGAGCGCGTTGTTGGTCATAGCCAAGGCTATGATGCGATGAAGTGGGGGGACTGTTTAGGTGGCCGTCACTTAAAACGTATAGAGCGAGCCCTAATGGAACTCACAGAAAATCCAAATTACTATTTAGATCATCATGTAAAACCAGGTATTTCTTTTACAAAAGTTGAGGATGCTTACTTCATTGAAGAGGGAAAACATAGGACCATAACTGCGCGGTTCCTCTATCACCACAACCAGGAAGTTTTTAGAAATACCTCCCCTCTTTCTAACGTAAACATTCACGAAAGGTTCATTGATTATGAGTATATGGGCTATGTATATAAGATCAACATGCTACAGAAAATATACCCGGAATTAGAGTTTGAAATGACTTATACCGACTCAAACAATGAGAGGTGCTTGGCAGTACACCCTACTAATTTTAATATGCCAAGTAGTTTCTTTACTCGGGGAGAAGTCGAAGACTGCATAAAGCATTTAAAGAGTCCGAATCTATTAAACAAACTACGTTCACACAGACTGTACCAGCATATTGGAACTTCACATTGCTTAAAGCATATGTTCGGGAACATAAAGCAATTTGGCTGAGTTTTGCGTGACGTTGTCACTTGTGTCGTGGTCTAGTTGTATAGATGGTTTACTAAGCCTAGGCTAGGTTAAATGAAAACCATTTGTTAACTAGGTCATGACGTAAGATATTACAGTGTAATGGAAATTACTACCTACCGAAGATGATGAATACTGTTCAAAGAAAACTTGTTTAACGGAGAAGGATAGCATGAACGATAATAAGCCGAGTAAAACTCAAACCTCATTTCTGAGACGTTTGTTAGTTGCATATCTAATTGATAGAGGTTTTAACACTGTCCCAGCAATAGTGGA
>NZ_JADDYG010000339.1:0-285 GCF_015163535.1 Vibrio sp. OPT46
AAGAGAGATTTAAGCAGTTTTATTCGATACAGAGCAACCTGTTGAAAAAGAGCATCTCGTTTTTGTTTCGTTAGGGTAAGAATAACTGAGTCAACCAGTGCCTGCTGCTTTGATTCGATCGGCAAATTTGTTTTGGTGAGATAGTCCAAAGATTGCTCAAGACTCATGATATAACCTAGTTCTAACGTTTGTTATATTTTGTAATGGTTTATATCATTTTGAAAAATTTATGCCATCGGTTTCTATTTGTATAGTTACGTAATGCAAGAAAAGACAAAAAAACCG
>NZ_JADDYG010000340.1:0-1028 GCF_015163535.1 Vibrio sp. OPT46
GTGATTCAAGATAAGTTAATCGATGTAAAAGAGATTATTCTTGTAATGACCTACTCCGTCGTTGTTTTCTCTATCCTCATTCAAGGCTCAACAATCACTCCAATGATTGAAAAAGCAAAAGCAGAAGAGAAGAAGATGGAAGAGAACAACCAAGCAATAACCACTCCGGAACATACGGAGACAGTGGACTCTTAAAGACACGTAACTTAATAAATAAAAAGCAGCTACCTAGCTGCTTTTTTCATAACTAATTTTCAGACTCCCCTTCAAGGACGAAGGCTCCTTATTCTTTGATATACCATCAAATATACGAAGAATCGCTACGCTACATTTTCATAGATACTAACTATTGCTGATAGATAGTATTCATAGACGAGCCTTTTAATTTACCCATTTTCATCTGTATCACTTCTCTTACCTTGGCAATATAGGCTCCTCGCAAACATCAAAGCTAAACTTCCACAATACTTAGCAATGAGCGAGTTTGTATTTTTATGAGAAAGAGGCATTTAGGGTAATTGCGTTCAGAACCCAAACAGGTTAGCAACCTCACCAAGATAAAACTGAGCTAGCATTCAGGTAGATCAAAGCCTTAATAGAAATGTAGCCCCCCTCCCTCTTGATCTCAGTGAGACTAAACTTGTATTCAAAGTCCTCCTGTTTTCAAATTAGAAACAAGCGACACTTCAAACAATTAAACTCTGTCACATAACTAGATTTTCTAATATCGAATAAAAGGAGCTTTGGTTAGAGCTTGGTATCGGAATAAGGCTAAGACTAAGGCACAGAGTTACATGCTAGCTCGTTCACGACGATATTAAAACCATGTGAAGAGGGTAGCGTAACTCTAGATGCAAGGTTTCAATATGAAAGTGAGTTTCAGGTAAGTCGGGGGAACCAGAACGAAAAAAGCCTCAGTCTTTCGACTGAGGCTTAATATAAGTGGCGGAGTGGACGGGACTCGAACCCGCGACCCCCGGCGTGACAGGCCGGTATTCTAACCAACTGAACTACCACTCCGCAGTGGT
>NZ_JADDYG010000341.1:0-302 GCF_015163535.1 Vibrio sp. OPT46
ATGTAAAACACCACATGTTATGAATGATTATTTAACGCCTTGTTATCCGAGCTTGCTAACTCTGCTGATTGAATAGTTGTGGCAATAAGCTCTTCAAACAGCTCTAATTGCCCAGCAGGTATCAATTGATTTTGTATAGCTTTTCGTTTGTTTGAGTCAAATAGCCGCTCTGTTAACCAACCAATTAGATACATCAGTGAAAGGCAGCCACCGGCCGTCGCTACATTACCGTCTATCACGAGAGGCAGATCCTGAACATCTCCTCCCATACTTTGTAGAACAGCCTTTGCATCTGGGTTTGT
>NZ_JADDYG010000342.1:0-481 GCF_015163535.1 Vibrio sp. OPT46
TAAAAGGCGTCACGATGACGCCTTTTCTTATTCACACGACTCAATCTGTTCTAAAAACCGCTCAAAATCCTCTTGTGTCAGAACCTTATGGCTGCTCTCGATGAACTCAATATTTTGTCCATTGCGATTGAAGATAACGTACCAACCATCAATTGGACGCCAGAAAAAACGGTGAAGCAAGTTGGCAAACTCCCGATTCAAGTCAATTTATACCTGCGAACCTTAAATGGACGATGGATGGCAAAGCTCCTCGAGCAAGGTTTAAGGATACCGTTGGGGGAAGACGTTCTTTCTAAATGCACCATGTTGAATAAATACAACATGGTGGTTCTGTGTACGATGTTGACAACTTAAGAGCCCCCCGCAATACAACACGAGGATTAACAACGAATAGCATTAGAAGAATGGATTACTTTTAGTAAGGCAAAACCCAATAAACAGGATATGAATGAGTATTTACTCTGTCTTATAATGGGGCAAA
>NZ_JADDYG010000343.1:0-492 GCF_015163535.1 Vibrio sp. OPT46
TTTTTCAACCTCATCAACTACAGTGAGTTTAAAAGCGAGGGAGTAATCGCGCTGAGTTCTTTTAGTTGTTGATTTCATAACACTCTCCAATTTTGGGGTGGAAAGTGTCAACCTTATTTAGGACGGCACACGGGAATTGAAAAAAGCGACGAAATCAACGTCGCTTTTTTATCACCTAAACTATTGAATGGACGATTCAACCCGTTGAAATAGTAGAACAATCCATACAAAATTATTGATAAACATAATAATTAACTAGCAACTCTACTTACTTCTCATAACGTCACTTTACTTCGTCCGCTTTGCAAAACTGTCGACAACTCGACACATTATTTTTCTATACTGATTTACGCCCATTAATTAGCACAAATGTAAAACAGCATGAATATGGAAGTTGAAGTGTGTACACATGGTGCTTACTTACAACGCGTACCGCGCAGTTTTTTTCAAAAGCTGCTGGGCATCAAGGAAGTATACGTATGCACAAAATGT
>NZ_JADDYG010000344.1:0-696 GCF_015163535.1 Vibrio sp. OPT46
AACACCCATCAAACGCTCTTCTGACTGACCGAAACCAGCAGAAACCCTTAAGGGAAGTGCATTAAACGTATAATCAGCGACGGCAAAATTAGTCATGAGCTTATTTGCAGCCCCACCGACATCTTGCATACCCAAAGCAAAATCTAAGTTCTCATTCCCCCAAAAATTGGGAACCTGATACTTCAGTGATAATGATAAATCTCGAATACCGCCACAGCCTGTTTTAAAACAGTTCGAGTTATAATCATAAGTAACGATACTACCATGAGCCTCTAACCCTTCAATGAGGCCGAAAGATACTTTTATAGAATCTAAACCTTGCACCTCGTCAAGCCAAGGGCGCCCTTGGGCAAAAGATACACCAAAGTCGCCATACTCTTTAACTTGAGCATTAGGGTTAAAAACCAGTCCACTAAAGCTTTGGTTAGAATTTAGCGTCTGCAATTCGTTTGCCGCGACGCCACAACTACAAGCCAACGATAGGGTAATTATCGTTACTTCATCCACTGAAATCTTTTTGATCATAACTCTTTATTTTATTTAGTTTTGCTAGCTGGCACTGAGGCCTTCTGCTTGAGTTTTTTCTTTTTGAAAGCAATCTTCCACTGCGTCCAAGTATTTTTGTATGACTAACTGCTCATCAAACTCTCGTTCAACTTTTTGACGACTGAATTGTCCCATTGTTAACCTTTCTTG
>NZ_JADDYG010000344.1:897-1170 GCF_015163535.1 Vibrio sp. OPT46
ATCTCCTCTTCTACACAATCAGAAGTGCCAAGATAACTTACAATGCCTTCATCAACCCACTTTTGCATATCACTACTAGAGACAGCTGAAGGGTTATTAACATAAAGAAAACCTAGTAATCGAAATTCAACCTTATCACCATGTTTAGACTTCAATGCGCGAGCCGCTTCAACGTAGTGACCAATGCCTTTGTCGTACAACATTCTGGCAATCAATAAAAAGCGAATTACACCGTCATCATTTGCAGGGCTAACTTGAAAACGGTTGAGATCA
>NZ_JADDYG010000344.1:1232-1918 GCF_015163535.1 Vibrio sp. OPT46
GCTCCCGAACCAGGTAAACGATCAACAAGATACGATGGCGCTAACCGGTTCTCCAAAAACAACGTTTTATCGTCTTCATTTTGAAAGAAGATCTTACTTGCTTTAGATTGGCTCATTTTATACAGCAATCTGGCAATCTTAGACGTAAGGCCTTCATTAATAAAGACCATACCTAAGCCGGCAATATTATTGACCGACTTAGAGCCAACAAAATGCCCAGCTAACGTACCGTAGATATTATTCTTTGGAGTAAAGTTCAGTACCACATCGGGTTTGACGCTCTTAAAGATTTTGATAAATGAGAAAAACGTACCAATATCTTTAACAGGATTTGTACCCCCTTGGTCAATGTTGATATGACAAAAGCTTGCTCCAAGTGATTCAAGCTTCGGTGAATAATCATCTTTAGGGGCTATAGCTACAACCTGATAACCAGCGTCCAACAACGCCGTAATGGTGTTTCTTCTGAAATTATATAAATACCAACTTGTATTTGCTGAAATCGCAACCGTTTTCATCTAACTACCTAAACCTTATAAAACTCGCGATACCAATCAACTAAGGCTTGAACGCCTTGTTTAAGACCAACTTGAGGTTTATAGCCAGTCGCTTCGAATAAATCAGAGGTATCAGCATAAGTCTTATACACATCACCAGGCTGCATCTCGCGGAAGTTCTTTTTCGCT
>NZ_JADDYG010000344.1:1972-4634 GCF_015163535.1 Vibrio sp. OPT46
CAATACCAAGCGCAGATTCGATTTCCGTGATGAAGTCCATAAGGTTAACTGGACTACCGTGACCGATATTGTAAACAGAATATGGAGCAGAACTAGAAGCAGGCGTACCGGATTCAACGGTCCAGTCGTCATTTCTTTGAGGGATAACCTCAGAAATACGTACAATACCTTCAACAATGTCGTCAATGTAAGTGAAGTCTCGCCACATATCGCCATTATTGTTTATATCAATTGTATCGCCCTCTAATATCTTCTTAGTGAAAATAAAAGGTGCCATGTCAGGACGACCCCATGGACCGTAAACGGTGAAGAACCGCAATCCAGTGGTCGGTAAGTCATACAAGTGAGAATATGAGTGTGCCATTAACTCATTTGATTTCTTCGTCGCCGCATACAAAGAAACTGGATGATCAACCGTATCACTTGTTTCAAAAGGTGTTTTTTGATTCAAGCCATAAACAGAAGATGACGATGCGTAAACTAGATGCTTAACTTTTGAATGTCGGCAACCCTCTAGGATGTTTAGGTGACCAACTAAGTTAGAATCCGCATAGGCCATCGGGTTTTCTATAGAGTATCTCACACCAGCTTGAGCTGCTAAGTGGATAACACAATCAAACTGGTTGTTAGCGAAGAAATCAGCTACAGCTTGTCTATCCGAGAGATCCATCTTTACAAATTCGAATCGCTCACTATTGTTGATCGTCAGTAGTCGAGCTTCTTTAAGATTAACATCATAGTAGTCATTAATATTATCTACACCAACAACACTCGCACCTTTACTCAAAAGCACTTCAATGGTTTTAGCGCCAATAAAACCCGCTGCGCCAGTTACTAAATATTTCATTTATCAAATTCCTTCCAATAACTACCTAATAAGACATCTGCATCTTTACTTGAAAGTGGTTCCCAACCACTACCATGACAAAACGTTAGTTCTCCAAAATAAACCTTTCCATCGACGTTATACATATCAACTCGAACGTACTTAAAAGGTTTCGCTAATTTTTTTGCTAGTGAAACCACGTCAGGCATATTAATTGGAAACTCGTAGGAATCATCAACTGATTCATACTTGGGTTGTATAGCAAAATCTAACTTTTCTAAATTCTCGGAATACAGTGATCTTTTATGATTACTAAACCGGTCACTATCAACCTGAATTATTACTTTTTCCTGGTTACTATCGTCCCCTTGAAAAATATGCAATTTGTAATCGGATGGCAGAGAACCATCTTTATGCATTAATAACTCTTCCATGAGTACTTGAGGCGTTTCAAGATCATAGAAATTTTCATCAATCTTTTGTCCTATTTTTACTTTTAGGTAACGATTGAATTGTGCTGATAATGCATTTAAATCTGTCAATTTTGACTTATCAAGTACTACTTTAACATTCTCACCACCACCTCCATTACTCGTTTTGATAACAAACTTATCAGGTGCTTTGTGAAAGAAATCAGGCGTTACATGAGTTGTTTTAGCAATTAAAGGAATTAAATGTTCTTTACCAATAGTATCTTCGACGTATTTTCTCACAGTATACTTATCAACATAACGAGAGAAGCTTAATGATTGTGAATCTAACTTTCGAGCAAATACTTTTTCTGAAAATGTACTAGGAGATATAAAGTCTGGATAATACTTATGAGTTATAACAAATCTAATTTTATTATAAACATTGGGAGTAACAACCAATCTAAGAACATCTCTAGTTATATTCTTTAATTCTTTTTTCAGATTCATTACTCAAATCATCCATATTCTTCATTATATTTTCAAAGCCATTTACGAAACCATCGTAATCAAATTTATCTTTCACATATTGAGTTCTTTGATTACGACAAGACAACACATCATCATCAATCGATAGAATATTTGAAGTAAACTCATCAACAAAGGTGTCATCACTGGCTTTTGTTTTCGTAATTAAGCCAATACTCTCGTTAACTAATACATCATTAATTCCATCAACTAGAGAAGAGCAAACAAAGCACCCTGCATTAAGTGCCTCTATAACGACTCTAGGTAGTCCTTCTTTGTGACTAGCGAATAAAAAAACGTCAGATAAAGACAAGTATTCATTAACAAAAGGAGTATATGGGACTATTATTACATTATCTTTTAGCCCAGAGTCGTTTATTAAATTTAACACCTCGTCCTGATACTTAATGTCAATTTCAGTAGGTGGGCTTCCGATCATAAGTAATACATCACCATCTTTGTAGACTTTACCAAAAGCTCTTACAATATCTAGCTGATTTTTCCTTATACAAATACTTCCAACTGTAATATAAACTTTATTATATTTTTCTATTGTTCCTTTTATTTCTTCGACTGCGCTATAGTCCAAGATTTTAAAATTAAATCCTGTATTCAAAATAGTTAGCTTTTTTTGATATCGCTGCTTTTCATTTTCTGACAGAACATCACTACAGTCACTAGATATAAGAATTATCTTATTTGAAAGGGCTGCAGCGATTGAGGATATAAACTTAACTCGGTCATTGATCCTTACATACCAAGAAACTCTATCCCTTAAAATAAAAATAATAGGAAGGTAGAATAGAAAGCTGCGAATGTCATTCACACATATATAATCAGACTTTCCAATCAAGTTAATATTAAAAAGTTGCTTAATCCATAAATATATTAGCAGAAA
>NZ_JADDYG010000344.1:4687-5134 GCF_015163535.1 Vibrio sp. OPT46
GGATATACAACCTTTTGGTAAAGTTTAAATTTACTTCTTGGCTTTAACAACAGTTCAGGAACAGGAAGAACAAATGAATTTATTCCTAAATCATTGGACTTCTGAGCTAACGGGCCGTTTTTAGATGTAATTAAACTAACATCCAAATATTCTTTACTATTTAATCCAGAAGCTAGCTCCAACATACTTTTTGGAGCTCCGTAAAGTCCCTTATAATAACTTTCTATAAAAATAATTTTTTTCATTAAATTAAATACTCTTTATGAATTTTTCATATTGACTCGTAATTTTCTCTAATGAGTATTTCTCGGTCGTATGATATATATCGTTATAGTTCCAAGACTTATTGATACAAAAAGACATCGCTTCTGCTAACTTTTCTACTGATAGATATTCAACTAATATACCATTATGATCATTAATTATGTCTCTCGGACCGCTTGGACA
>NZ_JADDYG010000344.1:5178-5504 GCF_015163535.1 Vibrio sp. OPT46
ATCATAAGAAACTATAGGCGTTCTATATAATATAGATTCTAACAATACATTAGGGAATCCTTCATTGAATGAAGATAAAACTGTTAATTTTGCATTTTCATAATAAGGTTTAGTATTTTTTTGATGACCAGCAAATGAAACATTACTCTCTATCCCAAGTTTTCTCGAAAGTTGCATTAAACTTTCTTTTTCTGGTCCATCGCCTACTATAACCAATTTATAATCAGGGAATGTATTTAAGAACAGGGAAAATGCTTTTATCGTATCTTTAACGTTCTTCTGCTTTACCAATCTTCCCACATACAAAATATAATTTTCTTTTTTAA
>NZ_JADDYG010000344.1:5544-8652 GCF_015163535.1 Vibrio sp. OPT46
CTTCTTTGTCGACGCCACTTTTAAAACGATCTATTGGATTATTAATGACAACATATCTTTCATTAACAGAATAGTTATCATCCATGTCCTTTTGTATACCAGTAGACTGGAATATATAGCCGTCGATATATCGATAAAAGGCCTTCATCAACGGACTGACTACGTATTGATACTTTTTGCTTTTATGTTTGATTGTTACGCTAAGTGTATTATTTATTCTGCTAATGATTTTTACATTATATTTAAATAATTTCTTTATTAGGAGAGCTACTAAACTGAGCTCATGATTAAATATTAAAACAGAATGTCCATTGATGTCTTTTAAAACTTTTTTCAACTTCCAAAAGCTTTTTAATGTACTCGTTTTGCCTAGATAAACAATTTTTACTTTATCAGACACCTCATAAGAAGATCCTTCATCATCTAAAACAAAAATAGTAACATCATTTTTATCTTGAGATAGCCTTGAAGATATTTGGCAGCATACCTTTTCTGTGCCACCACCGATAAGAGAATTAATAATAAAATAGTAGTGCATTTAGAACAAATACCAAGAGTTAGAAACATTCCAAAGCAACGCAGAGTTAACACTTGTTTGGAAATAAGAGAAAAATTTCAAACCTGCATATAATAAAGGAATAAATATAAATGGAAAATAATAAAGTTTAAGCTTTTTAACGTTCAAAACACCGAACTTACATAGATCAGGAAGAATAAAAAAGAAAAGTAAAATATAAAAAAGATTAAACCTGTATGCGATGGGAATTGCAGTATACAATGGAATTATAAAAAACATAGAAGGAAGTATTCGAAGAACAACCATTTCATTAGTTTCATCTACAAACTTATCAAATTTAAAAACAAACGAAATGAAGAGAATTACAGCCAGATATATGTAGTTTAAATATGATGCACCACCCTCATCATCAACATAGTGGCTATAACCAACTTTCATAAGCATCGCTTTAAAAACAAATACCATTCCATATGAAAGAACACTACCCAACAAAAACATTAGAAAACGTATTGTTTTTTTATTGGTCAGAGAGTACATAAAGTAATAATAAAATATTATCACTAATCCCCACAACCCAGTCATTTGAATAGAAGTAGATAATAGTACTATTAGAATAGCTCTTAAATAATTTTCCTTTCTAAGCTCTGGGATTATAAAGAATAATATAAAAACACTTAATATCATCCTACTGATATTAAAGCTATCTATCACAAATAAGCTTATAGCAAAGTAAGATACGATTGAAAAAACATTTTTAGTCATTACATTGCATATCTTAAGATACAATGTCAATATGGATACTGAAAAAATAAATAGAAAAAAATTAAAATTATCGACTATAGATTTACTCAACCACATTAATAGAGCATAGCCAAATTCTATTCTTTGCTCATTAACACTAGATATATCCTTATTCAGTAAAACATTGAATATTTCTTGGTATACAATTGTATCAATACCTCCTTTCATGTGCGTGATTTCTCTCCACCCCATGATGGAAGATACCCCGACAACCATCGAAAAAAGAAACATGAAAGAAACTACATATAACTCGTTCAGCTTCTTATATTCTTTAGACTTCACATGAAGTAACGCAATTAAGGAAAGCGATAAAGAAAATACAATATATATATTCACATATTTACCCAAGTTTCATCACAACTATGTATAAGACTAGTAAAAATATTCATCATTATCATCAAACACCCATAAACTGCCTAACCACTTGTCATAATGTATTGAAGAGAATTTTTCACATCCAGAACCATGAGCAAATGTCATTTCCCCAAAGTATATTTTTCCACTAACATTATATAGGTCAACTCGAGCATATGAGAAAGGTTCTGCTAGCTTCCTAGCAATTACTACCATCTCTTCAAAATTATTAGGCTTTTTAAGGTCAGTATGAATGCAAGGTTTCTCTAGAGAAAATGGCAGCCAATTCAGGTGTTCGTCAAAAAATGAGCGTGTATGATTGGTATTTCTATCAAAATCCACATGCAATACAACTTTTGCCTCTCCAGAATTTTGTTTAAAGACATGAAATTTAAAGTCTTTTAAATCATTCGCTCCATTTTCATCATAGAGACGCTCTTCGATTAAGATCTTAGGTTCAATTTGGCTATACCACGTTTCTCCTTTAGTCGCTCCATAATCTACTTTTAATTGACTATTTAGATCTTCAACTATTGAAGCAAGCTTATTTTGACTTATTTTATCATCAATGACATAAACAGGCCCTGAGTTATGGTTTGCTTTAAGGACTAAACCTTTATGCTTTTTTAAAAGATCATTAGTCAAATCAACACTGATGCTTTCCCCCGTATATAATGTTGGGATAACAATTTTAGAGCTAACTAACTTTTCAACGTGATCTTTTACAAGAATTTTATCCGCATACTGCGAGAACTTAGATGCATTTGAGTATTTTTTTCTATGAAGAACTTTCTCGTTATAAGTTTTAGGTCTAGAAATTTTTGGAATATAATTGTTAGCAAGAATAAACCTTTTAGCAAAAGCTAGACTTCTATATGTTTTAAATCTTCTAAGATAACTTTTCATTATAAATTCTTTTATAGCTCAATGTATAATTAAAAAACAAAATTGCTCTAGCAGTAAGCAATCCTAAAGCACAACCTATAACCGAAAATTTATAGATGAGAAAAAATACGATTACAGCTGACAGTATCGATGTTTTAATCGCTATATTTCGATATTCAACATCTAGGTTATTAGGCAAAAAATAACCAACACTAAAGGAGTTCGAGATTGCAACAAAGATCAAGCTAGTTGAAATTACTTTTATATAAATATCACTCTCTAAGCTCACACCTAGAATAACTTTGATCAGGTCGGAACCAAAGAAAAACAATATTAACACACAAGGAATGACGATTAATAAATTCAAAAAAAGAGTAGGTTTAAATCCATTTTTATTTCTTGAGGTAATTGGATATATTGATTTTGCGACAACATTTTGCAACATAAATATCACACCACATACTTTCAATGATATTGCAAAGTTCGCAAATTCTAACTTGTCCGCATAATTACCTAATAACATTAGTGGAATAGCATTATATAAATTGGGG
>NZ_JADDYG010000344.1:8708-9903 GCF_015163535.1 Vibrio sp. OPT46
GCTAATAAACCAATGAATACGCTTAATCCGTCATTAACTGTTCTTTTGATATTATTTAAAGAAAACAATTTAATCTGATAGCGACTTCTCAGAAAAAACAGCAATAATATAGAGGTAATAAAGATGGGAATAGTTGTGAAAAGTACGAGAAGGAAGAAATCATCTTTACTTTTTATAAAAACAACAATTGCTATAAGAAGTAGGATCTTATTAGAAATCGATGCAATCGATAGATATTTGGTTAGTGCTGCTCCTTGGAAAAACCAAGCGGAAGTCAGAAGATATCCAAAAATATAAAGAAAAAGAGGGATCAAGTACCATATAGAGTTAAATACATTTACAACATATAACGAGGAAAATAAAAAGAACACTCCAGATAAAACAAACCGCAACCCTTGATAATCAGCATAAGCTGTTTCTAAAGATAATTTATTTGCTCTATTTTTTGCAGCCACTCTAACGCCTGAATATTGGACACCATAATCAATGATTGTATGACCAAATGTAAGCATTGTTACAAATAAAAGGTATTGTCCATACAACTCTAAACCAATAGCTCTTGTTATAATTGGCATGGTTATAATAGGTATCAACATGCCCAGAAAGTCAATTGCTCCTAAGCTAAGAACATTTGATAGAAGTTCTTTTTTATTTTTTTTTAACATTCACTTACCGATGATAAACCAACTGCATTTAAAGCCATTTATAATAAGAAGCATAATACTTCCTACTTTACACATTAAAAATGAAGAAATAACGCTATGATTTACTTCATTTCAGTCCCCATTAGTGCCGGCTTTTTGAACATACGATTTATCCATGCTGAAACTCTCCATATGTGACTAATAATGGAGAAATAACACGCAAACAGAATTATAAAGGCGAGGAACATTGTAGATTCACTGACATCAGTAAAGTCAGCCCACAAGCCGATAGCGGCACAAATTGATGCCATAGAACAGATGAAAATTAACGTTGCACCTGGAGAAAGCCCAATACGCTGACAAATATGGTGTAGATGTTCTCTGTCTGGTTGGAATGGTGACTGACCTTTACGAATACGACGGATCATAATGGTTGCCATGTCCATCAACGGTAAAGCTATTAGCCACAGTGCTGTGACTGGCTTGAAGGCTACCGCTCCTGGTTCTTGCGTGCCGCGAATCAGCATCCAGACCACGCTAAAGCCGATAAA
>NZ_JADDYG010000345.1:0-356 GCF_015163535.1 Vibrio sp. OPT46
TCCCTGACGATTTCCCTGTTGTTTTTATGATAAAAAATCAAGATATTCACCAAGATAACGTTGACTTCGGAGGCTTATCAGAGCAACAAATATCTGAAGTCAAGAGCTGGTACACTCATGCAGTCGTAAACAATCGTGACTTGGTATTATTTTATTATTAATTTTAACTATTAATAAATTATCCAATAGTTAAAATAACAATAGAATATTAATAAAACTCTAGCTTATATTAAGATAGAGTTTTATCTATTTAACTGAAATTTTTATAATTTTAAAAATATTATATTTCACACCTAATTTATAGACTCTGTGTATAGTGTGTTCAGAGGCAATGTGAACTCATAGGATCAAAATCA
>NZ_JADDYG010000346.1:0-452 GCF_015163535.1 Vibrio sp. OPT46
GGTTTGATAGAATCAAACGTTGAGCGTTTGACATTTCCATGGTGACCTCACTAGATATCTAATACATTTTTAATGTGCTTAGGTTAACGCTTAAGACACGAGTGAAACATGATCTCAACACATATTTAATACTAAAAAATGGCAAGAACTGTCACTTTTGACCAGTTTAAAAACACTTATCTATGGTAATGATTGTATATGTAGTCTCGGTCTGAAAATACTCTCAGCCACTCTGGCTTGAATACGGTTAAAACCGCGAGTGCCATACCATTTAGTAGACCTTCAGGAAAGGCGAGCAACGGCACAAAAACAAAGTAGTTATGTTGAATGGTTTCCCAATCGTAGTGACCAACGGATAGGTGATAAAAAGAGTTAATGATGAGGTGCAGACTTCCTGTTATCGCGCCATTGAAAAATCCAGCAACGAAGATGAAAACAAAAATGTTTCGTGG
>NZ_JADDYG010000034.1:0-221 GCF_015163535.1 Vibrio sp. OPT46
CTTTATAGTCTGGGAACCTTTCCTGATATCGTTTAGCAATAGAATGATAGCTATTGTTTTCTGAGACAACCCGGCCCCCTTCTAAAAACAAAATGTGCCTCACTGGTATACGTTCTCTGAGTAATTCTTCTAGTTCACTAAAATCGAAACGTTTCCCTAATTTACATTTGCAAACCGTACGTACTAAGCTCCCCATTTTGGAAACCCTTTGCTTCTCTAGA
>NZ_JADDYG010000347.1:0-413 GCF_015163535.1 Vibrio sp. OPT46
GCTCACCGAAGAGCAGAAAGTGCAAATAGAGGACGAGCTTTGTAATAAATTAGCGAAACTTAACGCAGTTAACACTTCCAACAATGAAGGTGAACTAACAAATATATTAATGCGCTGCACTCCCGGTGCTCAGATATTTTTCGCTGATGATTTACCTAACATTGACGGAAGCTTATTAAAGCACGTCGCTCAACTCACTAAATTAAGTTAAAGCATCAGATAAATAAATCAAACACCCCCGAGATAACATCATATATCCCTACCAAACTATTGATTCAAAGCGTTTCCTGAATCTAATTCTGATTTTTTATTTAGCAAGCGTCGCTTAGTCAACTGAGAACTTGTCTTAATTTCACACTTATTAATTGTCTTGTTAGCTCTTTTGAAATAGACAGAAAACTTAAGTAATGACT
>NZ_JADDYG010000348.1:0-430 GCF_015163535.1 Vibrio sp. OPT46
GTTCTGGCCGAATCAGTGTTGCTGGTATGACGAAGTCAAATATGGGCCCTCTGTGTAAAGGCATTGCAGCGGTTTTATAATCGACTGTCGCATACTTTGTTAAAAGGAAAGGTCAGCATAAGCTGACCTTTTTTGTTTTAACTTAACGCCAAAAACGAACCCGTCCGATCTAGTAGACAAACTTCAAACTCAGCCCAACTTCATTGACGTAATCTGAGCTTTCACCGCTGTAATCAGTATCTCTAAACTGATAAAAAAGACCAGTGCCGATGACTTTATGCCATTGGTAGTTAAGACCGATCTTAAAATTGTTCTCATCAACGATATCACTGCGGTTCAACTCCACTTCAGCTGTCGCAATAAGCTTTTCACTGAGCAAGTAATTCACCCCAACAGTTACAGCTTGAATCAATTCGCTATCGGAAGACAA
>NZ_JADDYG010000349.1:0-401 GCF_015163535.1 Vibrio sp. OPT46
CAAATGAGGCCTCATACGGCTTTAAAATACAAAACGCCCGATGAAGTACATCGAGCGTTTTAGTTAAAAAGTGTCAACCCATATCAGGACGGGTCAGATTGATGAAACGACGCACTAACTTAGTACTGGTCCCTGATTGAGTGTGGAATCACTTTTTTGTGAGGATCTTGAAGCGATAGGCTCGGAAGCCACTGTTTTGCTTTCAACAAGCGGTTCAACAGGACCATCAAGTTTCTCTTGCTCTGGGTGAACATGCTCAGGCAGCATTGCCCATGGCTTAGGTTCGCGTCGAATACTATGAAACAGCGTTAAGCTCATCACCGCGATAAAAATGGCGATAGGGAAACCGGCAATAATGGAGGCCGTTTGCATTGCTTTTAACCCTCCTGCGTATAGAAGTA
>NZ_JADDYG010000350.1:0-221 GCF_015163535.1 Vibrio sp. OPT46
GTTTGCGTTCGGTCTCTCACCCAGACGGATATTCACTGCGAGTCGGTATACATAAGGGATGTGTGCTTTTAGGTTTGCACGCCATAGCTTTTTACTTTCATCTTGAATGATTCATCATCATTCCATGATAAACTGGCGTATTAACATGAAAGAAAGCTCAACTCCGCGGTTTCGAGCAGCTTGAAGTAAACACAGTTTTAGAAAATGCGTTCTAGTATTGT
>NZ_JADDYG010000351.1:0-654 GCF_015163535.1 Vibrio sp. OPT46
CGCATCGGTTATCAGCCCTCTTCCACTGTATACAAACCACTGTCCGTGAAAAACACCTGTATATACAGTAGTAAACCCCTGTATGTCTCTCGTCCAACTTTCTACTCACCTCACATTTTTAAATTGATGTTAGACATATCAGAAATGAAAAATAAACAAATAAATTCAATCACTTAAAGTAAAATTCTTTTATTTCCTTTTCAAAAAACCGCAAATAACTTTTGAGAAACTGGTTGATCAGGTCGCCAAAACAAACTACTGTATAGACATACAGCATGTATAAAGGAACAGTAAGATGCAGTTACAAAGTCAATCTCATACATACTCTCGTTACAACGTATTGGCACAAGCAACTAAGCCCATGGCCGTTTCGGATCAGCTTCTATCTAAGCTGGCTGTTTTATCGCAGCAGAAACAATGGATTTTGTTTACAGCAGACTGCCCTCGTCCAGACTTTGAACAACTCACTGCTTCTAATATTTGCTGTAAAAACGTTATTCAAATGAAGCCCTCTCAACAGCTTTCAGAAGTCGAGATCGTGATAAAAGCCATCCGATCAGGCAATGCCAGTGCTGTTGTCGCATCCAATAAAATTGCACTTATGAATCAATCTATGTTGCGCGACATGGCGCAGCGCTATCAGTGTGAAGTCTT
>NZ_JADDYG010000352.1:0-1448 GCF_015163535.1 Vibrio sp. OPT46
CATGACTATCCGATCAACATCTACGTAAACAAATGAGAGTTTGCTGCTTGAGTTATCTGCTTGCATTATTGCTTTTTCGATAACGGCTTGGCTAGATTTAGATAAGTCGACAGCAACCAAAACGTGCTTGTAACCCATCATTCCTCCCTTGGTTAGTTTTTGTTCTCATATTAAGTCTAGTCCACATAGAGCGAACACAACATCAAAACTACTGCTACATGATAGTTAAAGGAGTTTAGTGTAAAACAGGCAAATAGTTTTCATTGCAACCTTGTTGCTTCCTCTCATCCAAAGATCAACGATGTTTTTCCAATTTCTTCTCTAATTATCGGACGGACTATTTAACAGGAAGGATGCCAGGAAACATTACGTTGTAAAACGCGTTACTGCTCTTGATTTCTACTACTCTTGAGGTTTCATATTACCCACTTCAACGTCGCCTAGTTTAGTAAAACTACTTTAGATTAAGCATGCTCAATATGTAACGCTCCGCTCAAATTCAGGAGACGTATTTCGGCTAAAAAAAGCAGCTCAATAAGATGAACTTCGATTCATCTATCACATATGTCTGCGAGTGCTTACTGTTCTTATATCGCTTATTTAATAACTCTAGTTTAATTACCGCTATAAGTTACGGTGTATCTTTTTTATTTTTTCAGCATAATCCTCTGCCTGAGAACAAAGTCCTTTCGCGCTTTGTAATTAAATTACAAGATCAATCAAGACCAATATAGTTGACAGATTAAAAGTCCGAGGTAAATAATTGATAATATGGAGTTTAATTTATGAGTTCATTAAGAAATGCCTAATTGCCTGTGCTACGAAAACTAAGGCTAACATGATTAGGTAAAATTTTACTAACTCGCTATTTAGTCTTAAAGGCAATTGAACAAGATTAAAATCATATAGGTTTAGTAAATTGTAGTTACAGCGTAACTAGGGTGGTGTTTAGGAATGTAAAGGAATAGAAAATAGAAAGGCAAAAAAACAGGGCGCATGCCCTGTCCATGAATTGATTAGTTTTGTTGCTGTTGTTTTTCTGCGTACTCAGATCGAATCCGTTCGGCAACAATTTTGATAGCTTCTGCAGTACTTGTGCCCTTCGCCATCAATTCTTGAATTCTCTCTACAGCTTGTTGTTGCTCTTGGTGAGATAGAGGGGGTAAATCGTCAAACATAAAAAGCTCCTCATTTTGAGGAGCTGACTATAACGATTCAATTAATAGGTAGCAAGGAAATTAATGGATGCCCCCATAGCGTTCTCGTTTGTGTACTGAGCTGCGATATCCAATTCGAACAACTTAAGTGGAGACAACCCGATACCAGCAGTAATGGTTCCTTCGTCATTATTTCGAGCTAAGTTCTTCATATACCCTGCTCGTAATGCCATTTGACGCAAAATATCAAATTCAATACCAGCTCGAATCATTTGCGTATTAT
Organism: Vibrio sp. OPT46; assembly: GCF_015163535.1. Classification (NCBI taxonomy): domain Bacteria; kingdom Pseudomonadati; phylum Pseudomonadota; class Gammaproteobacteria; order Vibrionales; family Vibrionaceae; genus Vibrio; species Vibrio sp. OPT46. The sequence continues at coordinate 1,441 of NZ_JADDYG010000352.1, forward strand.
CATCAAAG
>NZ_JADDYG010000353.1:0-208 GCF_015163535.1 Vibrio sp. OPT46
ACTTTCGGAATCTCGGTTGATTTCTTTTCCTCGGGGTACTTAGATGTTTCAGTTCCCCCGGTTCGCCTCGTTATGCTATGTATTCACATAACGATACTTACTTATGTAAGTGGGTTTCCCCATTCGGAAATCCCAGACTCAAATGGTTTTTACTACCTAATCTGGGCTTATCGCAAGTTAATACGTCCTTCATCGCCTCTGACTGCCA
>NZ_JADDYG010000354.1:0-530 GCF_015163535.1 Vibrio sp. OPT46
TCAACAAAAGAAATGTAAGTTTCTCTACCTGGCTCATCATACCCACCAGCCCAGTTCTTATCCTCACGTCTCATCAACCAATAAATCTCACTAGTGTTCGTATAATGCGTGTGCTCACCAGAGTGATAACATGGCAAATTGTGGTACGTTTTGTTCCAGTTTCTCAACGTTACGTCAGAAATTGAGACAACCTCATTACTTTCAGCTTCTTGGTATTGTGGAGACAAGTGGTAATCGTATTCAGTTGGTAGAATACGCTTAGGCTCCATAATACTTTTAAATAAGTTGATCACAGGCACACAGCCTACCATTAAGCTTTCTTCGTCCACTTGCTTTGGAAGCCAGTCATCGTTGGTATCAAAGTAAAAATACAGTTCGACTTGCTCTCTAAGATCTAGCTCTGATAATCCAAGTTCGATGATATCAAAGAACATAAACTTCTCAGGAAAGTGCAAATACTCAACAAGTAATCTTGCTCCTGAAAAGCTTCTTTTACTGTATGGCACAACTTTCTCATCTTCTGAAAATCC
>NZ_JADDYG010000035.1:0-16366 GCF_015163535.1 Vibrio sp. OPT46
TACCGTGAGAACTATAAAACTGGAGCGACACACGAGGTTCGAACTCGTGACCTCAACCTTGGCAAGGTTGCGCTCTACCAACTGAGCTAGTGTCGCATCAACAACGTTTCCGCTGTTTAGGGCTGCGAATTATAAGAGCATTTTTTTGTGATGCAAGTCCTTCCTTCAAAAAAACTTTATTTTTTTACTGAACGACGAAAAAGCAATCAAAAGCGATATAAATTACAACAATTTGGATCGCAACCTTAACAGTTAAATCTTGAAAATAGTACCTCGATAGTACTTAAGTTCTGCGATGGACTCACGAATGTCGTCCAAGGCCAAATGTGTTCCCTGTTTTGTGAACCCATTTAGCACCTCAGGTTGCCAGCGACGTGCTAGTTCTTTAAGAGTACTAACGTCAACATATCGGTAATGGAAGAACTCTTCCAACTCAGGCATATGCTTGTATAAAAAGCGACGATCCTGCCCAATGCTGTTACCACATATTGGCGAAGCTCCTTTCGGCACCCATTTTTCTAAAAATTCAATGGTTTGTGCGACTGCGTCTTGTTCTGAGATTTGACTGTTTCGAACGCGCTCCACCAAACCGCTTGCCGTATGCGTATTAGTGCACCAGTCGTCCATTTTCGCCAGTTCTTCTTCCGGCTGATGAATCGCTAACACTGGACCTTCAGCCAAAATATTTAGTTCGCTATCTGTGACAATAGAAGCAATTTCGATGATTTTGTGCGTTTCAGGATCAAGCCCTGTCATCTCTAAATCAACCCAAATTAGGTTTTGATCGCTAAAGGACATGGTTACGCCGCCTATTTGTTTATCGATAAAAGAGGTACTATACCTCAAAATACGAGAAACACGATACTCATACACGGAGCCAAGAGTACGGCTCAACCATTTGAGTAAATTCACATAAAGTACAGAATTGTGGCAAAGAAGAAAAAGTTAACCAAAGGTCAGGTGCGACGCGTACGTAGCAACCAACAAAAGCGTTTGAAGAAGCAAGAAGAGTCCATCCAGTGGGATGAAAACATGCTAGGCGCCAGCAAGCAAGGTCTCGTGATCACTCGTTTTGGTCAGCACGCGGACATTGAAGACCTTGAAACAGGCGAAATTCAACGCTGTAACCTCCGCCGTGGTATTGAGTCTCTAGTATCTGGCGATCGTGTTTTATGGCGCGAAGGATTGGAGTCTATGGCGGGCATCTCTGGTGTTGTTGAGGCGGTAGAACCTCGCTCTTCAGTGCTCACTCGTCCAGATTATTACGATGGCCTAAAACCCGTTGCAGCCAATATTGATCAAATGGTCATTGTCTCTTCGGTATTACCAGATCTATCGCTAAATATTATTGACCGCTATCTCGTTGCATCAGAAACACTGAATATTGCGCCATTGTTGGTCTTAAATAAGGTCGACCTTCTAGAAGCCGATGATCGTGCAATGTATGAAGAATGGCTCAAAGAATATGAACGTATTGGCTATAAAGTGCTTCTGGTCAGCAAGAAGTCTGGAGAAGGCATTGCTGAACTAGAAACCCTGCTGCGTGACCGAATTAATATCTTTGTTGGTCAATCAGGCGTAGGGAAATCCAGCTTAGTCAACGCGTTAATGCCGGAACTAGAGAGCGAAGTGGAAGAAGGCGAAGTCTCTGAGAACTCTGGCTTGGGCCAACACACCACGACGGCTGCACGTTTATACCACATTCCAACGGGTGGCGATTTGATCGACTCACCTGGAGTACGTGAATTTGGTCTTTGGCATTTGGAAGCAGAAGAAGTAACAAAAGCATTCGTTGAATTTCGACCATATTTAGGTGGTTGCAAGTTCCGAGATTGTAAACACAATGATGACCCAGGCTGCCTTCTACGTGAAGCTGTCGAGAACGGGGAAATTAACGAAACTCGCTTTGAAAACTATCATCGCATTTTGGAAAGCATGGTTGAAAATAAAGCAAATCGTCAGTATTCACGTAATAAAAAAGCCGATCTGTAATTGAGTTAAGGCTGTAACTGTGTAAAAAGTCTTCACCTAATACTGACAAGCAAATTAAATTTCAGTAACATCACGCGCCCTAAAGCGCGAATCTAACAGAAGTATCGGAATTAAAGATGGACAAGTTTAAAGTTGGACTGCAGTACTGGATCCCACAACACGGCCTCACTCGCCTAATGGGTAAACTGGCTTCAGCAAAAGCTGGCGGTCTAACAACAGCAGTTATTCGTTGGTTTATTAAACAATACAATGTGAATATGGATGAGGCAAAGCACTCAGATCCTAAGCATTTTAAAACGTTCAACGAGTTTTTCGTTCGTGAGCTAAAAGAAGGCGCACGCCCAATTTCTGAAGGCGAAAACGTCATCACTCATCCAGCCGACGCTTGTGTTAGCCAGTTTGGCCCTATTGAAGATGGTCAACTTATCCAAGCAAAAGGTCATCACTTCTCAGCACAAGAATTGCTGGGCGGTGACGCGAATTTAGCGGACGAATTTAAAGATGGTTCTTTTGCCACATTGTATCTATCTCCGCGCGATTACCACCGTGTACACATGCCATGTGACGGCACTCTGCGCCAAATGATTTACGTACCAGGTGACCTGTTCTCAGTAAACCCTCTGACAGCAGAAAACGTACCGAACCTATTTGCACGTAACGAGCGTGTGGTGTGTATCTTCGATACTGAGTTTGGTCCAATGGCACAGGTGCTTGTTGGTGCGACAATTGTTGGTAGCATTGAGCAAGTATGGGCTGGCACGATCACTCCGCCTCGTGGAAACACTGTCTACAAATGGGATTACCCAGCAGAGGGTGACAAGGCCGTGATCTTGAAAAAAGGCGAAGAGATGGGCCGCTTCAAACTGGGTTCTACTGTTATTAACCTGTTTGCCAAAGACGCGATTGAGTTTGACGCAAGCATGGAAAACGGTAAGCCAACCGTTATGGGCACACCTTACGCCTTGAAAAATAAGTAAAACACCGTTAAAGAGCCCTTTATTAAGGGCTCTTTTTATTGATAAAAAGCAAAACTCCGTTCGAAATTTAGCCTCTATTTCTCAAACTCATACCTGCCTCTAAGACCCTCATTCCACAATCAATTATCCTGCGCTTAGAATGAATATTTAGAGGGGCAGCCAATGCCAAAGATGAGTGTAAACACGTTGGCGAAATTGCTGGTGTGCTTTTTAATTCCGCTCGGTGTTTTGATGATGCCGATCGATGCTATTCCTATTGACGATCTCACTTTAATTCAGCATCGCCTGTTAGCTATTTTTCTTCTTGCTGCCCTACTTTGGGTTCTCGAGCCGGTTCCCGTTTTTGCTACGTCCATTCTTATTATCGCTCTTGAACTGATCATGATATCGGATAAAGGTTTGCATCTATTTCGCAATCCACCAGCGGGGCATGATTTAGGAGAGTTAATTGCTTACACCGATATTTTCTCAGCCTTCTCTTCACCGATCATTATTCTTTTTATGGGTGGTTTTGCTCTTGCGATTGCGGCTTCCAAATACGAGCTCGACAACAACCTCGCCCGAGTACTATTAAAACCATTCGGCACCCAACCTAAGTTAATCATGCTGGGCTTGATGTTAATTACCGCCGTTTTTTCAATGTTTATGTCCAATACTGCCACGACCGTGATGATGCTAGCCCTGCTTGGCCCCATCGTCGCTTCAGCACCTAAAGGGGATTTAGGCATTAAAGCACTGGTGTTGTGTATTCCAATTGCCGCGAATACAGGCGGCATTGCGACTCCGATAGGCACGCCACCTAATGCGATAGCGCTTCAATATCTCACTGGAGAAAACGCGATAGACTTCCTATCGTGGATGACAATGGGTCTACCATTTGTGTTGGTACAACTTACTGTAGCTTGGTTCTTGTTGCAAAAGCTGTTTCCGTCTAGCGAACCAGAAATGAAACTAAAGCTAGATGGTACATTCAAAAGGAGCTGGCGTGCGATCGTCGTCTACATCACTTTTGCACTAACCATTGTGCTTTGGATGACAACGAAAGTGCATGGCATGAATACATACGTTGTCGCGATTATCCCACTAGCAGTGTTCACGTTAACGGGCATTATGGGAAAAGAAGAGCTCAAGCTGATTAACTGGGATGTTTTATGGCTGGTTGCCGGTGGTATAGCAATTGGCATTGCCTTAGACAAAACGGGCTTAGCCGAAGCATTAGCGCACGCCATTGATTACAGCCTGCTATCACCATTTGCCGTTGTTTTAGCCCTATCAGTAGTGTGTTGGTTAATGGCGAACTTTATGTCTAATACCGCAACAGCAAACTTATTGATGCCTATTGCTGCCGCTATTGGTACATCCATGCCAAGCCTTATTGCGGTTGGTGGCCTACAAGGTTTACTGGTTGTCGTCGCCTTCTCCGCATCACTTGGCATGATCTTACCGGTTTCCACACCACCAAACTCTTTGGCTTATTCAACAGGCCTCATCGAGAGCAAAGACATGGCGAAAGTAGGCCTGATTCTCGGTTTGATTGGTCTACTTATCGTGTATGGCGCAGTTTTGGTGCTGTTTTAATCGAAGAGCTCCATGAAAAAGCGTGTTGTCATGGAGCTGCTCTCCAGCTACTGCCCTTACAGAGCGGCTTTTACATCCCATAAATTTCGTGCATATTAAGACTCCTCTACTCTACAAGGACGTCGACACATCATGGGTTACGAATGGCTTGCTTTATGCGCCGCTTTTCTGTGGGCAGTTTCTAGCCTAATTTCGGTCATTCCTGCACAACACCTAGGCGCATTTTCTTACAGCCGCTGGCGTATGGGCTGCACAGCCGTGATCTTATCAACAATGGCCTGGATAACTGGCGGCTGGTTAACGGTTTCTTGGGAACATGTAACGCCAATGATGGCCTCAGGACTGATTGGTATTTTTATTGGTGATACCGCTCTATTCGCGTGTTTGAATCGTATGGGGCCAAGACAGGCCGGGTTACTCTTCTCTTGCCACGCCGTGTTCTCTGCCATCTTGGGCTACTTCTTATTTAGCGAAGTCATGACCACAATAGAACTACTGGGCGCATCATTGGTATTTAGCGGCGTGGTGATGGCGATATTCTTTGGCCGAAGAGGTCAAGTGAATAACGTCTTGGAAGACATTAAAGGTAACATCTGGGTAGGTATTGGACTTGGCTTAACCGCAGCAATGTGCCAAGCATTGGGAGGCATTATCGCCAAGCCAGTAATGCAAACCAGTATTGACCCAGTTGCGGCTTCTGCTATTCGAATGATCAGTGCCTTTTTCGCCCACAGCATGTTGTTAGTTCTAGGGGTCAAAGTCGCTCGCTCGACGCAACACATTACTTGGCGCGTATTTGGTATTACTGCCCTTAATGGTTTCTTGGCGATGGCCGTCGGCATGACGCTAATCTTATACGCACTGCAAGAAGGAAATGTAGGTATGGTTGCCCTTCTATCTTCAACCACGCCAATTATGTTGCTACCACTGCTCTGGATTTACACTAAACGCCGACCAAACCGATTTGCATGGTTGGGCGCAGCCCTAGCTGTGATTGGTGCTGGCATTTTGGTTCAGTAACCTTACAGACCAGCCCTTACTGCCAGATACAAAAAAGCCCGAGTTTAAACTCGGGCTTTTGTCATTCGGAGCCGTTAGTTAATTATTTAACTAGTACTTCACCCGTCATTTCTGCTGGGATTTCTAGACCAGCTAGAGAAAGCATGGTTGGTGCAAGGTCAGACAGTTTACCGCCTTCTTTGAATTCAACCGCTTTGTCACCTACATAGATTAGAGGTACTGGTAGGTTAGTATGAGCAGTGTGGATGCCGCCAGTTTCAGGGTCGATCATCATTTCTGCATTACCGTGGTCCGCAGTGATCAATAGTTGACCGCCAACTTCTTTGATTGCTTCAACCACTTTACCCACACTTTCATCTAGAGCTTCGATTGCTTTCTCAGCCGCTTCATAAACGCCAGTGTGACCAACCATATCTGCGTTCGGGTAGTTACAGATGATGGTATCGAACTTACCAGACTTGATAGCCGCAACCATCTTATCTGTTAGTTCTGGAGAGCTCATTTCAGGCTGCATGTCGTACGTTGCAACTTTTGGTGAAGCAACCAACTGACGCTCTTCGCCTTCGAATTCGTTCTCAACACCACCGTTGAAGAAGAAAGTCACGTGTGCGTATTTCTCTGTTTCAGAGATACGTAGCTGAGTTTGACCTTGTTTAGATAGCCACTCACCGTAAGTGTTTTCTAGAGACGCAGGTGGGAATGCGATAGCTAGAGGGATATCAGCCGCGTATTGAGTCAGCATCACAAAGTTAATTGCTGGGAATGCTGCACGCTCAAAGCCGTCAAATGCAGGAACGAATGCACGAGTGATTTGACGTGCACGGTCAGCACGGTAGTTCATGAAGATAACCGCATCGCCATCTTGCATGATTGCCTCTTCTTGACCTTCCGCTTTGATAGCTGTTGCTTTAACGAATTCGTCGTTTTCTTCACGAGCGTAAGCCGCTTCTAGACCTGCAACTGCCGTTTCTGCTGTGAACTCAGCTTTAGCTTGAGTTAGAAGATCGTAAGCAACTTGGACGCGATCCCAGTTGTTGTCACGGTCCATTGCGTAGTAACGACCTACTAGAGAAGCAACGCGGCCTTTACCTAGTTTCGCAAATAGATCTTGGAAACGTTGTAGTGAGTTTTCAGCACTACGTGGTGGTGTGTCACGGCCGTCTAGGAAGCAGTGTAGGTAGATTTTCTCTGCGCCACGCGCCGCTGCCATTTCAACTGCTGCGTAAATGTGGTCTTCGTGAGAGTGAACACCGCCTGGAGACATCAGGCCCATGATGTGTACTGCTTTTTCAGCTTTCACAGCAGAGTCGATTGCTTCAACTAGCGCAGGCGTTTGTTCGAACTCACCATCAGCAATTGATTTAGTGATACGAGTCAGGTCTTGGTATACAACGCGGCCTGCACCAATGTTAGTGTGACCAACTTCAGAGTTACCCATTTGACCATCAGGAAGGCCAACATCCATGCCTGAAGCAGAGATTAATGTGTGTGGGTTATTCGCAATCAGAGCATCCATTACTGGTGTTTTCGCATTCGCAATTGCGTTACTTGCTGTGTCTTCACGGTAACCGTAACCGTCAAGGATAACTAGAGCCAGTGGCTTCTTAGCTGACATAGTGATGACCTCATCAAATTTAAGTAACTTTTGGCGTAGGGCCTCGCTGCCCTATCTAACCTTGAAACAAAACTAGCGTAATTTTACTACACTTTTTAACCAAAACTGTAGGTTAAGATCAAATAATGTTTGCGATTTATTGTTGCTATCTTACAAGTTAAGCGAACAACGAGTCAGTGCCGACAAACGTGTTCCACAAGCATAGTCATTCCTAATACGCTTTGTACACCCCAGTCTAAGTTCGGTTTTCTTACGCTTCTCATTCTTATTTTTGCACTTGAAACAGTGCTAATTTAAAGCAACATCAAACAAGATGGGTTAATACCTATTGTTCTCTTTTCTCAGTAAAACAGAAGTCACTTAAACCGATAAGTCCAATAGGCAAAAGCAATCAAGCTACCAGAGCGAAATGTACGGATAGTAAGGGCATAACGGGTTTATAGAGATCTCAATTATTCGTTAGAAAATTTTAACCCTCTCGCCTAAGAGCCGTAACCTCGCTATACTCCTGCTTTATTTTTCCGCCAACAGCGTAAGAGCTCAAGACATGCAAGAGTACATTGAATTTTTCCAACAGAACATGATTCTATCTTTGGTTTGGGTAGGTCTTCTTGTCGCCTTTATCATGAACATCGTGAAGTCAGCGACAGCCGCATACAAAGAAATCAACGTAAACCAACTGACTCATCTTATGAACCGTGAAAACGGCGTTGTAGTGGATATCCGTACCAAAGACGAGTTCAAAAAAGGTCATATCACCGACTCACTTCACATTTTACCGTCAGACATCAAAGCGGGTAACTTGGGTAGCCTTGAAAACCACAAATCAGACCCAATCATTGTTGTATGTAAGACAGGACAGACCGCTCAAGAAAGCGCAAACCTACTAGTAAAAGCTGGCTTCGAAAACGTGAGCCTACTAAAAAATGGTTTGATTGCGTGGAACGAAGCGAACCTGCCGTTAGTTCGCGGTAAGAAGTAGGAACGTGGCAAGAACGAAAGTTCGCGTTTAAACGCGCTTTTACCAAGCCTCGCGGACAAAAAACTGAGCAAATTGAAAGCAGTTGGAGCACTAAGTTGTGACGCTTTGCACGTAATACACGCTTCATCTAGTCAAGGTAGATTGGCTCAGTTAGTCTCAGGACATACCAGTTTTCTGAGCTTAGACGTTTCTAGGCTCAACAAATATTGATTTAAGGATTAAAAAATGGCTGAAGCAGCACCTCAAGACGCACAACAAAACTTCGCAATTCAACGCATCTTCCTAAAAGACGTTTCTTTTGAAGCGCCGAACTCTCCAGTAATTTTCCAGAAAGAGTGGAACCCAGACGTTAAACTAGACCTAGACACTCAAAGCCGTGAGCTTGGTGAAGGCGTTTACGAAGTTGTTCTACGCCTAACCGTTACTGTGAAGAACGAAGAAGAGACTGCGTTCCTATGTGAAGTTCAACAAGGTGGTATCTTCACTGCTGAACAAATGGAAGCTGGTCAACTTGCACATTGCCTAGGCGCATTCTGCCCGAACATCCTATTCCCATACGCTCGTGAAACTATCTCAAGCCTAGTCGTTAAAGGTACGTTCCCTCAACTGAACCTAGCGCCAGTAAACTTTGACGCGCTATTCATGAACTACCTACAACAGCAAGCTCAACAAGGCGAAGCTGAAGCGTAATTCACGTTTTATAAGTGACGAATAGCCACAGTGCTGACGTCACCGACTCAAATAAAATGCACAGAGCGTCTACCATTCGATGCAATGTGCATTTTTTATTTCTGACAAAAGTTCCTAGTTCCTAATCGCCAGAAGGCGTAAAATTTGACGATTAGGAACTAGATTCTACTAGTAGCAAGACAATTAGGCGGTAGCATGACACAAGCAAATACAAACAATGCTTACGGTAAAGACATCGCAATGACTGTGATTGGCGCAGGCTCATACGGCACCTCTTTGGCAATCTCACTCGCTCGTAACGGCGCGAACGTTGTCCTTTGGGGACACGAGCCAGAGCACATGGCTCGCCTAGAAGCAGACCGAGCTAACCATGCCTTTTTACCAGGTGTTGATTTCCCTGAAAGCTTGATCATTGAATCGGATTTAGAAAAAGCCGTTCAAGCAAGCCGAGATTTGTTGGTTGTGGTTCCAAGCCATGTCTTTGGCATCGTGCTAAACAGCTGTAAACCATTCTTGCGCGAAGACTCTCGCATCTGTTGGGCAACCAAAGGGCTTGAACCTGAAACGGGGCGCCTGCTGAAAGACGTCGCTTATGACATTATCGGTGAAAACTACTCACTAGCAGTATTGTCTGGCCCAACGTTTGCGAAAGAGCTCGCAATGGGTATGCCGACTGCAATCTCTGTTGCGTCTCCAGATTCTGAATTTGTTGCGGATCTACAAGAAAAAATCCACTGTAGCAAAACCTTCCGCGTATACGCCAATAGTGACTTTATTGGTATGCAATTGGGCGGCGCTGTGAAAAACGTTATTGCGATTGGTGCGGGTATGTCTGATGGTATCGGTTTTGGCGCCAATGCTCGTACCGCATTAATTACTCGTGGCTTGGCTGAAATGAGTCGCCTTGGTGCTGCGCTGGGTGCACAGCCAGAAACCTTTATGGGCATGGCGGGTTTAGGCGATCTTGTCCTGACATGTACCGATAACCAATCACGTAACCGACGCTTTGGCTTGGCATTAGGCCAAGGTAAAGACGTTGATACGGCTCAAGAAGAAATTGGTCAAGTGGTTGAGGGTTACCGCAATACAAAAGAAGTATGGCTACTTTCTCAACGTATGGGTGTTGAGATGCCGATAGTTGATCAAATTTATCAAGTATTGTATCAAGGAAAAGATGCGCGCTTAGCAGCGCAAGATTTACTTGCTCGTGACAAAAAAGCCGAAGGAAAGTAGCAATCTACCGCCCTTTGCAGCTCATCTGAGAAAAATTGAAGTTGTCGGGTCACGGAAGAACCACTCTGGATATTGAGAATGAAACACTGCGAAAAACAAAAAGTCTGGAACAAAATTGTCTCAGAAGCCCGTGAAATGTCAGAACAAGAGCCTATGCTGGCGAGCTTCTATCATGCCACCATTATCAAGCATGAAAGTTTGTGTGCCGCTCTGAGTTATATTCTGGCTAACAAATTGAACACCGCTTCCATGCCAGCGATGGCTGTGCGTGAAGTGGTTGAAGAAGCCTTTGCGGCTGATCCAACCATCACTGACGGCGCGGCTTGTGATATTTGTGCCACGGTCAATCGCGACCCTGCTGTTTCAATGTACTCAATGCCATTGCTGTACCTAAAAGGCTATCACGCACTGCAAGGCTACCGAGTAGCAAACTGGCTGTGGAAGCAAGGTCGTCACGCTCTTGCGACTTACCTACAAAATCAGATTTCGGTAGCATGTCAGGTCGATATTCACCCTGCAGCACGCATTGGTAGTGGTATCATGCTCGACCATGCAACAGGCATCGTGATTGGTGAAACTGCCGTGGTCGAAAACGACGTGTCTATACTGCAAGATGTCACCCTTGGTGGTACTGGTAAAGAATGCGGTGATCGTCACCCGAAAATTCGCGAAGGCGTAATGATCGGAGCTGGTGCAAAGATTCTTGGCAATATCGAAGTCGGTGAAGGCGCGAAAATCGGATCTTGCTCTGTGGTATTGCAAGCCGTGCCTCCTCACACAACGGTGGCTGGCGTGCCTGCAAAAATCGTCGGACGTCCAAAAACGGACAAACCCTCTCTCGATATGGATCAAGGCTTTAACGGCAAGTCGCAAAGCTTTATCCATGGAGATGGTATTTAATCGTCAACAAACCTTTTTGACAACAACGTGGTAGGTAACTCTCAAGTGCGAAAACAAAATCACCCTGTTCTACGCTCGGCTATTTTATTAACTTGTGCTTTATCTGCCACTTATCCCATTACCTCCTCTGCTGTGAGTCAGCAAGAGCTCAAAGGCGTATCCAGTGAGATAAGCCGTCAGCGCAAATCGCTCTCTTCCCAAGAAAAGCAGCTCAATGAGTTACAGAAATCACTAAAAGATCAAGAGCTTGGTATTTCTAAGCTTGAGCGTGAAATACGACAAACCAAGTCTAACCTCGCACAAGCAGACAAAAACATAGAAAACCTGGAAGAGAAAATTGCCTTGCAAGAAGCACAGCGTCAAGAGCAAGAAGAAGAACTCAAACAGCTGCTGCAAACGTATTACGTAACCGAGCGAGCGAAGGCCAATGGTCACTTGTTAAATCAAGGTGTGGAAGAAGACCGCATGAGCCAATACTTCCAGCATTTAGCTAAAGCACGTGCTGAAGTGATTGATGCGATCACCAAAATAACCCAAGAATTAGCGCACAACAAAAACCAGCTCGAGCTAGAAAAAGAGCAAATCGAGACTCTGCTCAAGCAGCAATCCGAAAAACGTACAGCGCTAGCGAGTACACAATCCAAGCGTAAGCAAACCCTGAATAAAATTCAGAGCAGTATCAAGAATGACAAACGCTACTTAGCCGAGCTGCAACGCAACGAAACCCGTTTAAAAGCAGAGATCGCCAAAGCAGCGAAGCGTAATGCGGTGCCAATGGACGGACTCGGCAAACAGCGCGGTAAGTTGCCTTGGCCACTCAAAGGCAGTGTGTTACACAACTTTGGTACGCGACAAACTGGGCAGATAAACTGGAAGGGTATGGTGTTGTCTGCCAACTATGGTCAACAAGTGAAAGCCGTTTATCCTGGTACTGTCGTATTTGCTGAGTATCTGCGCGGATACGGTTTAGTGGTACTGCTCGACCACGGCAAAGGTGACATGACCCTCTATGGTTACAACCAAGCCTTAACTAAAAAAGAAGGCGACCGAGTCACCGCCGGCGAAGTGATTGCTCTCGCGGGTGATACAGGTGGTCAAGACAGACCATCGCTGTACTTTGAAATTCGTCGTAATAGTGAAGCGCAGAATCCGAAATCTTGGTTAAAACGCTGATTATCTGACTCATAGACTTATAATAAAAAGGGAGCCACTCGGCTCCTTTTTTGTATTCATATTTTGGAAAATGCTATGCGTAGTAGGTTTCTACCGCATCAATAAAAGCATTCACATCATCTTTGCTTAACGCGTTGATTCCTGCCGCCGCCTCTCGCCCCCCACCTGTCGGGAACTGACCACACACGGCAACGGCACCTTGTTTATTGTTTAATGGGGCGCGGAGTGAAACCGTATAAGTACCATCTGCATTTTCAGTAAGTACCGCATGCGCAGAGTCAGGGGTTTGGTTTGCTAGCCAGTTGCCATAAACACCACTGATTCGGCGTGATGCCGCCGTGTTTGGTAACTCAAACAACTTCAGCTTACCACTCTCATGCATGGCAGGCACTGCGAGAGCCGCCTCCATGTCTTGTTGGTAAGCCGATTGCAATTGGTAGTATGGCGAGGCCGTATCTTCAATAGCTTCAAATGGTGACGTGTACTTCAGCAAAGCTCGGTACAGCTCCGCAGGGTGAAAGTGTAAATCTTCGACCTTCGATCCGTAGCCGTTGTAGTTAATTAAAGTACCCAGCTCTTTTAGCTGCTCTTTCTGTTGCTGCAACAAGCCCGCGTTATTCGCTAACTCATCGGCTTTAGCAATCATGTTATCGCCATAAGCCGCCGTAATCGCCCAGTCATGAAAACGCCCATCAAGCAACTTATCGACAATCAACGCCGTGCACATGTTGGCATCGAGATCGATGTGCGCATCCAAATTACCATGCTGAGGAATGTCGCCCGCTTTGTGATGATCGGCGTAAAAGACGTGCGCGCCTTGAGCCAAAGCTTGCTCTAGACCTGCCATGTTCTTTTCCATCGAAATGTCTAACACAGTCAGCTCATCACCCGCTTGCACGTCTACTTTTTCCACCAGCTTGATGTCGCGCTTTACACCGGTTATTAACTGGGCATCGACAGGATCAGCCAAACGCAATTGTAGAAGAGCAATGATGCCATCAGCATCACCATTAAAAATGTCGTAATTCATGGGGCGATAGTTCCTTTATCGAGAATCTTATCCCTGCAAGGGTTTTTAGCGTATGGGACTATTGTGCGTGGCATATTTGACAAGTCAACTCGAGCCACGACTCGAAAATGAGAGTGACTCTCGAAATATTAAGCAGTTTGACGTTTAACTGTGTAGATTGCTAACCGCATCTTCTAATAACAGTAGCTGCTCTAAGCCCTGCTCAGTTGCTAATGGCTTAACGACATTAAGCATCTGCAACATCCCTTGCTTCACCATTTGCTCGGTAATGTTGGTTTTTGAAGCCATCGCGGATTGATATGCCAACCAACTACACGCAATCAAGTGCAATGTACATACCAATGACTTCAACTGTTGTTGATCGACATTCAACAGCTTCATCGTTACGAACTCTTGCATAATAGCAATGAGGTTCGCTTGCAGCTTCTCTTGCACATCGATGTACTGCTCGTGTAACTGTTCATCTCGTGACAAGATTTCTGGTAGGTTTGCGTAGAAAAAGCGGTATTTCCACATCAAGGTAAAAATAGAGTCTAGGTAGCTCTTCAGCATAGTCAGGCTCTCTTGCGAACCTTGAATAGGGGTAAATCTTTCTAAAAGTTCTGCTGAATAAAGCGCAAAGATCTCACGAACGATTTCTTGCTTATTGCGGAAGTGGTAATACAGATTACCAGGGCTAATTTCGATGTGATCGGCAATGTGATTGGTGGTGATGTTGCGCTCACCATGTTGGTTGAACAACTCCAGTGCCGCGTAGACGATTTTGTCGCGCGTTTTCATTGTTATCGTGTTCCCTCTTCATTAACGAATCGAGTATAGCGACTTCACCAACCTAGGTCGATAGAGGCTCCAAATACGGTAACATAACAGACCAGTTAAGATGCCAGTTGAGTTGGCGACAAGGTCTAACCAAGAAGTTTGTCGCCCTACATACCCTTGCAACCACTCAATAACGGCGCTGAATAGCAAAATACCAATCGCCACCGCCCAACGTTGACGCCAACGCCACACACAAAAACAACCTAAAAACGCAAAGCCGCTATACGCCATAGCGTGCTGCATTTTGTCGAGATACGCGATATTGCCCCAGTCTTGCAGTTCACCTGAACTCAGAGATAAAAAAGCGATCAATATGGCGTAGCTAAAGATGACGAAACGTGCAACCGTCAGGTTCATTGGACGTCCTTATGCAATTGGAAATGGAAAGGCCGTCACTTGATCAATGTGGTCACAGCCTAGCGCCAGCATGATCAAACGATCGATACCCAACGCGACCCCTGCACAATCTGGCAACCCTGCTTCCAGTGCAGAGATCAGATGATAATCGATCGGCTGTGGTTTTAAACCCATTTCGATACGCTTTGCGTTATCTTGTTCAAAGCGCGCTAATTGCTCTTTCGGGTTATCCAGTTCATGAAATCCGTTCGCCAGCTCTATCCCCTTAAAGTACACTTCAAAACGATCCGCGACGCGATGATCTTGAGGATTGATTTTCGCAAGCGCCGCCTGTGATGCAGGGAAGTCGTACACAAAAGCCGGCACGTCCTGGCCAATTTTGTTTTCTACTCCCACGCTAAATAGTAGTTGCAGCAGCGTATCGCGATCTTCCTCTGGCTCAGCAATGTCACTCAAACCCAGCTTGCTTGCCGCCGCTTTCAGCTCAGTCATCGAGCCTTCCAGTGGACACACACCCAACACATCAATGAAGGCTTGCTGATACGTCATGCGCTGCGCTGCGCCACACTTCAATACCAGCTGCAACAGGTCATCCATTTCATCCATCAATTTATGATGGTCAAAGCCAACGCGATACCACTCCAACATCGTAAACTCAGGATTGTGGTAGCGACCATTCTCTTCATTACGAAATGCTTTGTTGATTTGATAAATACAACCGCTACCCGCAGCCAAAAGGCGCTTCATATGGAATTCTGGGCTGGTCATAAAAAACAGCTTACTGCCATCGGCATAGCCTGGGCCAACAAACTCGGTTTGGAAAGTATGCAAATGAATGTCAGTCACGGTTGCGTGACTCATGGCTGGCGTATCGACTTCCATCACCTGTCGGTCAGCGAAGAATTGTCGAATCGACGCGATTAACGTCGCACGTTGACGAAGTTGGTCAATGGAAGCAGTAGGTTGCCAGTTGGTTTGCATAACAAGTCTCTCAAACTTTAATTCAGCGAGGAAAGTCTCATTCTACATGCTTTTTACTCTTCAAGAAGAGAGGAATATCCCTTCTTCTTTTTACTAATGTGCTCGCCAATTTGAGGCAAGCATTACTCGTGCCGCAGAACAAAAAACACTCAGTTAAAATCCTATTATCCATGCGGTTAATGTCACGCAACACGGGTTTAACATCCCTAATATTAATGCTTGAGGACCAAAACCTCGATGCCGTGATAGCAGTCACATAACCTATAAATTCTATGCCCTTAAGTGCATTACCGAAGCAAAAACCCAATTACATCAATTTTTCTGCCATGTGGCTCATCTACACTAACCCTACTACTTTTGGGGAGTTCTTTTTAAAGAGCGCCTCGTAATGACAATAACAAGCGGATTTCCGCAATCACACACTGGAGGATAACTGTGCAAATTATCACCACAGATATCGCAGTCATCGGCGCAGGCGGCGCTGGTCTTCGTACTGCTATTGCAGCGGCTGAAGCAAACCCAGACTTAGAAGTCGCTCTGATTTCTAAAGTTTATCCAATGCGCTCCCACACGGTCGCTGCAGAGGGTGGCTCAGCAGCAGTTATCAAGGATGAAGATAGCTTAGACAACCACTTCAACGACACTGTTGGCGGTGGTGACTGGCTATGTGAACAGGATGTTGTTGAATACTTTGTAGAGAACGCGACTCGCGAAATGATCCAAATGGAGCAATGGGGTTGCCCATGGAGTCGTAAAGAGAACGGTGAAGTCAACGTACGCCGCTTTGGTGGTATGAAGGTTGAACGTACTTGGTTCGCTGCAGACAAAACTGGCTTCCACATGCTTCATACGCTATTCCAGACATCAATGAAGTACAGCAACATCAAACGTTTTGATGAGTACTTTGTGGTGGATCTGCTTGTTGATGAAGGCGAAGTTCAAGGTCTGATTGCTATTCACATGTCTGAAGGCGAGCTTGTTACTATCAAAGCAAAATCGGTTGTTCTAGCAACAGGTGG
>NZ_JADDYG010000003.1:0-284 GCF_015163535.1 Vibrio sp. OPT46
CCCTAACTCATACCAGATCCGCGCTGTAATCCAGTGTGCCGTTGGTTTTTCCGATTCGAGTATGAATACCAGTCCAATGATTAGCTGCTGTTTCTGGTGCTGTGGTTGAGTGCCACTGATTGCTGGCCGAAATCACTTACTAGATAACAGACCGATTACCACTGAGGGTAATCGGTCATCATTGAATGCTGTTTTTCCTGATTTGCTAGTTCTGAGAGCTTTTGGATCATGGGTGTCCCTTCCGTCGCTGAACTAGCTTTCCATCCCATATCTAAATTAATAAC
>NZ_JADDYG010000355.1:0-1647 GCF_015163535.1 Vibrio sp. OPT46
CACCCCAGACACTATTGGACCATAGTAAATCAATAAGATAGAAGAACACCTCTATCTAAGTGTGACATCTAGGACGAAAGTTTTCTATCTAGTGCCACCGTATATTTAACTCATTGATATGCTTTTCTACTTTCTTATACTCAAGTAGGCTTTACGTCCTAGATGTCACAGAGAAGAGATTTTTATCTTTATTTTCAATGCTTTAAATATATTCAATGATATCTATAGTAACTAGCTTTTCTTAAATTCCCAACTGGGCTAAACCATTTTACCCCTACGAATGTTTTCGTCCTAGATGTCACCTATCACTCTTTACTGTATATCGAACGTAGAGAAAGTATGACTCCAGTGTGTAGCTTTTTATATCAGCCTAAGGCACAAATAAAATATCTTTTATTTTCAGTCAGTTATAATCATTAAGTTTGAGCTTTATTCTATAGAGTACTGGACACACATTATTGCTTCTTAAAGTATCATTTTAAAACCGTCCTAAATGTCACCCCTCACGCTCTTGACACAGAAAAACAATTAAAATACATATACTTATAAAAAATCTGATTAAAACATCGCCATAGAACAGTGACACCTAGGACGAAAATAGAGAAAAAAACGCATTGCATATTCATTGATCCCTTACTTTCGTCCTAAGTGTCACCCCTCCAACTAGAAGCAATAGATACTATCCTTATAATTCAATACGTTAGAAGGAGTTCTGAAAAATTAACTTAACCTTCATTTACAGGGTTTTCATTCAAAGGAAGCAAAAAAGCTGGTTATAAAGAAGGAATTGGGTCTTCATCACCCACAAAACAACTTCAATCACGGATAAAAAACAACAATTAGGGAGTTGGATCACAGTTATTGAGAGGTTTAGCCACCAGCAATATCTGGTAAAGGTGACACTTAGGACGGTATTTTGAGGCAGAACTAGCACACTTGATTGTTGAATGTGCTAGTTGGATGGAAATTTACTTCTTTGGTGTGCTAGTTGAAGCTAATCTTCATCATCTGTGACTATTTCATAGTCGGTTACATCAATGACGTCATCTGATTTCTTCATTGATGTACCTTTAGCATCTTTTGACTCTTCACCAAACTTCTTAATAGCGCTTAGGACAGCAGGGGATATATCTTCACCATTCAGCAATAGTTCTCCAATCTGCTCAGTCAATGCGACCATTTCACTCTGCTTTGGTTGAAGGTTGGCATTGATAGCTTTGATTGCTGACCTTGCAAGGGATAGTTTACTTGGGGCCTTTTTAGAAAGCTCCCAGGTAAACTTAAATGCGACAGTCTTGGTACCTTTTCGAACATCCTCGTAGGAAAGACTTTTGAAAATGTGCAACTTATTAAGTTCTTCAATTGCTGGGTTAAGCCAACGTTTCTTAAGAACCGCAGTTCTGTCATACGAAGAGGGCAGTTGCCACCTAGAGCGCATCCAATCAACATCTAGAATTAGGTTATTTCTTAAATTCTTCCATTGATTGATAGCCTCATAAAGCCTCATGGTATAAACGGAAGATAAGTTTCCTGCTTCACCTATCAGCAGCTGTGTATAGTTTGATGTGGTTTGGTTAATGATACTAATCAACTCAGCATTCAAATACAGCACTACATGTCCTCGTTTAGGACGATAGCTCTGTTTAG
>NZ_JADDYG010000356.1:0-1047 GCF_015163535.1 Vibrio sp. OPT46
GCTTCGCTTGTATCAATATGTCGGGTAATCGCTTCACCATCTTTCCATTTTTTGATGAGATACTTCCATTTCCACCCACATTCTAGATTCTCAAGCTGCTGATATTTCATTTGTTCCGACCCATAAACATAACCTAGTGACAGTGTAACCCAGATGGTTTACTTGGGCAAATAAAACTCTTAGAAGTATCGATGTTGATCACTCATTTGTCTAAGTATTGTTCATTGAGAGTTGAATGCCGTGAGCAAACCAAATTGGTGCTAGGGTGTTATAGTCCGTTTCGTTATAATGTCGGCAAGATTGAATTACGATGAATTTTAATGAACCAACTTAATTGGCAAGACGTAACACCTTCACTTGAGCAGTACGAAGCACTTTTAAAGTCTGCACCTTCGTTACCAAAGAAGTCTTTTACTGAGCTCCAACCGAGAATGTCGGCAACGATATCTCGTTTTTCAAAAATTTCTGGATTGACGCGAGTACTACTCATTAACTGCGTAGATAATTCTGTCTATAGAGAGTTCATCAGTAAAGCTCTTCAGAGCCAGTCTAACGCTGCGATTGTTTTGTCGGAATCACTTGATGCCAAACGCTTATTTGACCGTTACAGTGTCGATTTAAGTGGTGATATTGCCTTCCAACCTGGCTTAATTTCACAGGCAGATAGCGGTTACTTAATTGTACCGGCTAATCTAATTTTGGCTAACCTAGGACTTTGGCCAAATATAAAGTCTGCAATTCAACAAAACCTTATCGAGCCACTGAACCTAAGCCCTACTCGTTTACCTACTTCAGTACCGCAAGCTAAAGCTTATGATGTAAAACTGATTGTAACAGGAGAAAGAAGTCAGTTAGCAGAGCTAGAATACATCGATGAAGACTTCTGTTCTGGCTTTGCCATGTATACGGAAGTTGAAGAAGATATTCATCTGTCAGAGCAGAATTTGATAGATTACTTTGGTTTAGTGAACTGGATATGTTCTCAATATCAGCTGCCTCACTTAACTGAATGTGGTTTTAGAAGATTGTTGCTAGCCGGTATGAGAT
>NZ_JADDYG010000356.1:1057-2128 GCF_015163535.1 Vibrio sp. OPT46
TCTCCAACCGAGAATGTCGGCAACGATATCTCGTTTTTCAAAAATTTCCGGATTGACGCGAGTACTACTCATTAACTGCGTAGATAATTCTGTATATAGAGAGTTCATCAGTAAAGCTCTTCAGAGCCAGTCTAACGCTGCGATAGCTTTTTCGGAATCACTTGATGCCAAACGTTTATTTGACCGTTACAGTGTTGATGTAAGTGGTGATATTGCCTTCCAACCTGGTTTAATTTCACAGGCAGATAACGGTTACTTAATTGTACCGGCTAATCTAATTTTGGCTAACCCAGGACTTTGGCCAAATATAAAGTCTGCAATTCAACAAAACCTTATCGAGCCACTGAACCTAAGCCCTACTCGTTTACCTACTTCAGTACCGCAAGCTAAAGCTTATGATGTAAAACTGATTGTAACAGGAGAAAGAAGTCAGTTAGCAGAGCTAGAATACATCGATGACGACTTCTGTTCTGGCTTTGCCATGTATACGGAAGTTGAAGAAGATATTCATCTGTCAGAGCAGAATTTGACAGATTACTTTGGTTTAGTGAACTGGATATGTTCTCAATATCAGCTGCCTCACTTAACTGAATGTGGTTTTAGAAGATTGTTGCTAGCCGGTATGAGATTTACTGAAGATCAACATTATCTGCCTTTAGGAGTAATGTGGCACTCTCAACTTCTAACGCTTGCCAGCCAGTTCAGTGATGGTCACGCATTAGATTACAAGTCGTTAGATAAAGCGATTGACGACAAGTATTACCGAGAATCTTACCTTCCTCAGCGTGCCGTGTACGATATTTTAGATGGACAAGTCATCATTGAGACAACTGGGGAACAAGTTGGTCAAATCAATGGCCTAACCGTTATTGATATGGCTGGGCACCCTGTCAGCTATGGTGAGCCTGCACGAATATCTTGTGTAATTCATTTTGGTGATGGCGATGTTTCCGATGTTGAGCGCAAAGCTGAACTTGGAGGCAATCTACATGCAAAAGGCATGATGATTATGCAAGCTTTCTTGAGCTCTGCTCTGAAACTGGATGAACCACTGCCTTACTCTGCCTCCAT
>NZ_JADDYG010000356.1:2138-2612 GCF_015163535.1 Vibrio sp. OPT46
GATGGCTGGGCACCCTGTCAGCTATGGTGAGCCTGCACGAATATCTTGTGTAATTCATTTTGGTGATGGCGATGTTTCCGATGTTGAGCGCAAAGCTGAGCTTGGAGGCAATCTACATGCAAAAGGCATGATGATTATGCAAGCTTTCTTGAGCTCTGCTCTGAAACTGGATGAACCACTGCCTTACTCTGCCTCCATCGTATTTGAACAGTCTTATAGTGAAGTTGATGGTGACAGCGCATCTCTTGCAGAACTTTGTTGCTTGGTGAGTGCTTTATCTGAATCTCCAATTAATCAACAAGTTGCGGTTACAGGGGCTGTTGATCAGTTTGGTCGAGTGCAAGCCGTCGGTGGCTTGAACGAAAAAATTGAAGGTTTTTATCAGGTTTGTAAACATCAAGGTTTTACAGGAAATCAAGGTGTTGTGATGCCAAAATCAAACCTTAAACACCTTGCATTACATAAAGATGTAAT
>NZ_JADDYG010000356.1:2622-39082 GCF_015163535.1 Vibrio sp. OPT46
TGTTACAGGAGCTGTTGATCAGTTTGGTCGAGTGCAAGCCGTCGGTGGCTTGAACGAAAAAATTGAAGGCTTTTATCAGGTTTGTAAACATCAAGGTTTTACAGGAAATCAAGGTGTTGTGATGCCAAAATCAAACCTTAAACACCTTGCATTACATAAAGATGTAATAGAAAGCATTAAAAATGGTGATTTCCATATTTGGTCCGTTTCTACCGTAGATGAAGCTATTCCGATTGTAATGAATAAACCTTTTAGAGGTGAAGACGATAGCATTATTGGCAAAATAGCGGAACGTATTGAAAACTTTGAAAGACATGAGCATCCAGAAGGAATTGTGCAGCGCATCAAAAACTGGTTTGTCTAGTACTGATCGGAGTTGTTTAGCGTACACGTGTTCACTAAGATGCAGCTATCAAAAATTGGAGTAATTGATAATGCAAAACAAACGTGATTCTTATAACCGTGACGATCTACTTGCTTCTAGTCAAGGCGAACTGTTTGGGCCTGGTTACCCTCAGCTTCCTGCGCCAAACATGTTAATGATGGATCGTGTTACTAAAATGTCTGAGACTGAAGGCGATTTTGGTAAAGGTTTGATCTTGGCGGAATTGGATATTACTCCAGATTTGTGGTTCTTTGACTGCCACTTCCCTGGCGACCCTGTAATGCCGGGTTGTCTTGGCCTTGATGCGATGTGGCAACTTGTTGGTTTCTTCCTTGGCTGGGTTGGTGGCAAAGGAAAAGGTCGTGCTCTGGGTGTTGGCGAAGTGAAGTTTACAGGTCAGATCTTGCCAACAGCGAAAAAAGTGACGTACGAAATCCACATGAAACGCGTTGTAAACCGTAAACTTGTGATGGGTTTGGCTGACGGTCATGTATGTGTAGACGGCAAAGAAATCTACGTAGCAAAAGATTTGAAAGTTGGCTTGTTCCAAGACACTTCAAGCTTCTAATCACGGTTTTAATTGATTTATTAAGGCTCCTATTTAGGAGCCTTTTTGTTATCGAGTGTTAACCTACTTCCCTATGTACCTATAATGTAGAAAAGGCTCCGTAGAGCCCTTTCGAATCCTTCTTTTTTGTATGTGGAGAGTTTATTTGTAGAGACCAGATTGTCTTTCATCTCTGGCATCACGCCAACCACCTAACCAATACGACCGAGCATCAACTTGTTGATATGGGCAAGCCTCTTGAGACCTTCCATTCAATCCAGCTTTGTAGCCTTGAGATTGAGCTCGTTCTAGGCGATCACGCTTTTGTCTCTTCATAGTTAATTCCTCATACAGGTCCATTTACTAACGTACAGCTGTTATTGTGAAACTTTGATGGAGTTTTTATGACTCCACTTATAAGAATCGATCAAAGTAGGCAATTTCTCAAGGCATAAAAAAAGCAGAGACTCAAATGTGTGAGCCTCTGCTTGATTTAAAAATTACTGACGATTTTTAACTATTTTCTACGGAACCCAAACAATCCAAGCATGGTCAAAGCTAACCAACTAAGGCCTGCACCTTGACGCTCTGTCGTCGTTGAGTCAATGCTTCGAGATACGATGTCGTCCTTAGTTGCGTCAGCAATAGGTACTAGTTTGACTGCTACAATTTGCTCTTCAGAGCTACATGTCGCATTGTTTGCTGTTGTACTATAACCACCTGCACATTTCATAGCAGTACCAGAGATCACACCTGCATCATTGATATCAGTTGCGTCGATAATACGGAACTGATTGTTTTGTTCAGAGTAATCACCGCCGTTAGTCAAACTGTCTAGGAACCAAGCTTTTCCATTGAATAATGTTGCAGCACGTTCACTAGTCTCGCCACCTACGCTATATGGATAGATAAAACCGCGCTTACGACGTGGCTTGCCATCGTCTTCACGAGTCGTTTCCGCATCAAGTTGCCCGACGATTTCATTGTAAGAGTTGATACCGCCCATCTTACCGCCCGCACCGCTAAAGAAAATGCCAGTAGTTGGGTAAAAAGCGCTAATAGAATCCTTACGAACATCATCTACGATAAAGAGACGATTCGGAGCAGAGCCCGTTGGCATTAAGTATCCGCCCGAACGTTTTGCTTCACCAATAGCAACAAAATTAGAGTTAACGTCGGTTAATCGTGAGTTTGTATGAACCGTATCATCACCCTCGCGCTGTCTAGCTCCTACAACAACTTTGTTTTTCCAAGTTGCGTTTTCAACGCTACCTTCGGCTTCTAGAGTTCCGACAAAAACAGTCGCATTCAGGTAGTTATCATCACTGTAAGTGTTGTAACCTACGCCATAGACCGTAGTTCCATCAGTGACAAGGTCACGCATGCTCCCTTGAGCTAACCTTTCTCCATCTTTAGATGTGCCACTAGGCCAAGCCAATTCACTGACGGTTCCGCTTTGATCCCAAATCGCTGCTTTTGATGTGTGGTGAGATCCATTGGTATTGCTTGCTGTTCGAGAAACACTGCCAACAGTAAAATTGCCGTCTGTGCTCCAAGCATGGCTTTGCACAACACTTGCGTCACCATCGCCAGTAAGAATATTTGGCTCTACTGGTGCAACTACGGTATTTCGTGTTTCTAATGTAGAAGTATTTTCTGTGCTAACTTTACTCTGATTACCGACAGCTGCACCACCCTCGGTAAGCTGGTTGATAACATTGTTATATTCATTTTTATAAGCAGCAGAATCTTCTTCTATGAACGCTAACGCATTAGAAGTAAAGTCTTTACTACGTTCTTTATTCCACGGCGTCCAGTTTACTGAAGCCCATGAGTCACAGGTGGAATAGCGAAGCTGGTTGTAACAGTAACGCTCAAAGTCTTTGAGTTCTTGGATGTAATAAAAGCCAGCGTCTAATCCGAATGGGATTTCTTCACGATAGCTGTTCCCATCCACGGCTTGTGTCGCTGAAATCGGCGTAGTGCGAGTTTCCATTGCAAGTTTAAACTGCTCTGGCGTGCAGTTTGCTGCTGCATCAAAGCAGCCTAAAGCGAAAGGTGAACCTGTTGAAGGATCTGTACCTGCATCGCCCTGTTGAATTGCAACCCCGTAAGCCGTTTGGTAGTCACCGTTTGAACCATGATCCTGAGGTGAAACCTCAACAACTTGATACAATGCCGCCTGTGCGTTCATTGTGGTACCAACCATCATTGCAATGGCGGTCAATTTGAATTTATTACTACAATTCATTGAATTCTTAACTATCCTGTTGCATTGCTTCGAGTTCTTCCCATCTCTCGAATGCGATTTCCAACTCCTGCTCTAGTGCAGCAAGCTGTTCCAATACCGGCTGAGTTTGCTCTACAGGTTTAGCAAAGAACTCTGGATCGTTCACTTGCTCCTGAAGGCTCTCGATATCCGACTCTAATTGTTCAAGTTTAGCTGGTAGAGCCTCTAATTCTCTTTGCAGCTTATACGATAACTTCTTCGAATTGTTCTTAGGTTGCGTAGTTTTGGGAGTTTCCTCAACCACTTTCTCTTTCTTCGTTGGTTTTTCAACCTGACTGCGCGAAGCAAGAACTTGGTCACGCTGCTGTTTAGCATCACGATAACCACCAACGAACTCTTCGATTATACCGTTACCCTCAAAAATCCAGCTGGTTGTTACTGTGTTGTCTACGAACTCACGGTCGTGACTCACTAACAATAATGTACCCTGATAATTGGCAAGCATTTCTTCTAAAAGTTCCAACGTTTCGATATCCAAATCGTTAGTTGGTTCATCAAGAATAAGTAAGTTGTTTGGTTTCAACAAGATACGGGCTAGCAATAATCGGTTTTTCTCACCACCGGAAAGTGCCTTAACCGGGGTTCTGGCGCGCTTAGGTGCAAATAAGAAGTCTTGGAGATAACTCAGCGCATGACGCTGACGTCCCCCAACCATTACTTCTTGTTTCCCATCCGCTAAGTTATCGATCACTGTCTTTTCTGGATCCAAAATCTCTCGGTACTGATCAAAGTACGCGACTTCTAATTTTGTTCCGCAGTGTAAACGACCAGACTGCGCTTCCAATTGCCCTAGTAGCAATTTAAGTACCGTACTCTTACCGCAGCCATTTGGTCCGATAAGTGCAATACGGTCACCACGCATGATGTTAAAGCTAAAGTCGTCGACAATTGTCTTGCCTTCGTAAGCAAAAGATACATTTTCTGCTTCAAATACAATCTTACCTGAACGAGAAGCATCATCGATGTTTAGGTTAACTTTACCTTGAACTTCACGACGGTCACGACGCTCTTCACGAAGTTTTTTAAGGGCTCGAACACGGCCTTCATTACGAGTACGACGTGCTTTAATGCCTTGACGAATCCACACTTCTTCCTGAGCTAGTTTCTTATCGAACTCAGCATTTTGCATTTCTTCGACGCGAAGCATTTCTTCTTTGTCATTCAAATACTGTTCGTAATTACCAGGGAAAGAAGCTAATTGACCGCGATCTAAGTCAACGATGCGTGTCGCCATCGACTTGATGAATGCACGGTCGTGAGAAATAAAGATGATCGAGCCTTTGAAGTCTTTTAAGAAGTTCTCTAACCATTCGATCGTTGTCACATCGAGATGGTTTGTTGGCTCATCAAGAAGCAATACATCAGGATCACAAACCAGCGCACGAGCTAAAGCAGCTTTACGTTGCCAGCCACCGGATAGATCGGTCAGTTTGGTTTCTGGGCTTAGTTTTAAAGCGCCAAGTACGTTCTTAACACGGTCATCAAAGCGCCAAGCGTTAGAATGATCAAGTTGCTCTTGAACTTTCGCCAAACGGTTAATGTTCTTCTCACTTGGGTCTTGAGCAACAAGATCGAGAAGATCGTGATAGATCTTCAATTGTTCGCCGATTTCAGCCAAACCGCCAGATACGTATTCGTAAACCGTACCCTCTTGATTGCGCGGTGGATCTTGTTCAAGCCGAGAAACTACTACGTCTTGAGTTATTTGAATCTTGCCATCATCCAACAAAATGTCGCCGGCAAGCACTTTCATTAACGTGGACTTACCTGCTCCGTTACGACCAACTAAACAAACGCGTTCGTTTTCTTGAAGAGCGAACTCCGCTTTGTCTAGCAATGGGTGGTCACCAAATGCAAGTTGTGCGTTATGAATGGTAAGTAATGCCATTATTATCCAACCAATGTGTGAGTTGTTCTAAGTCAAACGGCCAGTTCAACTCAGAATCTTGATATTTTAATACGGGTATTGTGACGCCGTAACGAGAAAATAGTACATCATCGAACGCAATATCAATGATATCTGTTTGCTCGGCCAAACCGACTTGGTCTACTAGAGCAAATGCCATCTCACAAAGATGGCATCCCTCTGTGCTATACAATATCAGCACGTATTAATCCTTTTGTTTATACTACGCGTGCGTTACTAGCCAACAGTTATGAATCTGTTTATTACGCGTAAAATCTAATGGTAACGTTTGAGAAGAAATATTCTGAGCCTTCAAACCCAATTCAGCGAGTGATTCTTCATCCATCTTGAAATGACGTTTGTTATTTGAAAATACGATTGTGCCTTCACTTCTCAGTAAACGTTTGAGGTTCTTCATTAGCTTAATGTGGTCACGTTGTACATCGAATGATGTTTCCATACGCTTAGAGTTAGAGAACGTAGGTGGGTCAATAAAGATCAAGTCGTACTCACCTTTTGCGTTTTCTAGCCATTGCAAACAGTCCGCTTGTTCATATTTATGTTGGCGCCCTACACAGCCATTAAGCTGCATATTGTCTTTCGCCCAGTTCAAGTAGGTGTTTGACATATCGACAGTTGTAGTGGAACGCGCACCACCAACTGCAGCGTGCACTGTTGCACTACCAGTGTAAGCAAACAAGTTAAGGAAATCTTTACCCTGTGCCATTTCGCCAAGACGACGACGAGTGATCTTATGATCCAAGAACAGGCCTGTGTCTAGGTAGTCATGAAGGTTCACGATCAGCTTCACACCGTACTCGTTTACTTCGAGCGTCTCTGATACCTGACCTAATTTTTGGTACTGGCTTCGACCTTTCTGCTTCTCACGAACTTTCAGTACAACTTTGTTCGCTTCGACACCGGTCACCTGAATCGTCGCACGGATAATGTCCGTTAGACGACGCTTGGCTTTTTCTTCAGGGATGTTCTTAGGTGCTGCGTACTCTTGAATCACAATTTGATCGCCGTACACGTCGATCGCTACGTTGTATTCTGGAAGGTCTGCATCGTAGATACGATAGCAGTCTAGTTTCTCTTTACGCGCCCACTTGCCAATCTTGCCAATGTTTTTCTTCAAACGGTTTGAGAAGTCTGGTGCGATTTGAACGTTAGTATCTGCACCTTTCACTTCATCAGCGCTGCGCTCGGCAATGCTGTAGTTCTTTTGGTGACACGGTAACGCACCATTGTTCAATTTAAACTGTTTATCAGCGCGCATACGAAGGCAACTCAAGAGCTCGTCTGAGCTAGAGAAGATAGATGCTTTACATCCGCCAAACTCAGATTTTAGCTGTCCACCGAATGCGGTATAGAGCGCAATCAGCCCCGGCTCAGTTCCTAGACGCTCACCGTAAGGTGGGTTTGAAACGATAACACCGTGTTCAAATCCTGCGGGACGAGTAATAGTTGCAGCATCACCTTGCGCAAACTCAATCAACTCTTCAACACCTGCTCTGCGGGCGTTTTCTTGAGCGACTTTTAATACTTTGGGGTCGTTATCGAATCCAAAAAACTTAGCGTCAACTTTCTTGACACCTCGTCTAGCTTGAACATTAGCCTCTGATTTAATCTCAGCCCAGGTCTCCGGTTCAAAGTCTTCCAAAACTTCGAAGCCCCATTGTTTGCGCTTAACGCCAGGTGCCATGTTGGCTGCCATCATTGCCGCTTCAATAAGCAAAGTACCAGAACCACACATTGGATCGAGTAATGGTTGATGCCCATCCCAGCCACAACGCATGATAATCGCAGAAGCAAGCGTTTCACGTAATGGCGCACGACCCGATTCTGGTCGATAACCACGCTGATGAAGACCACTACCTACCATGTCTACCCCAAGCAACGCTTTATCTTTATGCAAACGAACGTGAATACGAATATCTGGGCGTTCTTTGCTGATATTAGGACGTGGCAAGCCTTTATTCTCAAAGCAATCTACGATGCCATCTTTGACCTTCATAGCCCCGTATTGGCTATTTCTAATCTCACGGTTTGTGCCGTTAAAGTCCACAACAAAGCGTTTAGAGCTATGAAATTGGTTAACCCAGTTAATAGTGGAAGTGGATAGATACAAGTCCATGTCGTTGTTACACGTGAACTCAGATAAAACACGTACAAATCGAGACGCTAAACGGCTCCACAAACAACAGCGATAAACCTGTTCGTTTGTCGCTTTAAATTTTACGCCTGCCTGTACTGGTTTCGCATTTTCAATGCCTAGTTTAGTCAGTTCTTCAACAAGCAAATTTTCCATGCCATTTGAAGTTACCGCGAGATATTGATTCATAGTGTTCTTTCGCTGATAAAAAATGGCTTCAATTATACCTGACTTTACGATCAATGCCTCGTTTTTAAAGGTATTTTCCCACCCGTTAGTTCAAATCATCACCACTCAAATGATCTAAAACTTTCAACATCTTTAGTTTGAATGTTTTTCATTCATGAACGTATTTTGTTTCCTTTAGAAGAAGTGAATACTTATTTACATGCATTTTGGTATATACCAGTCGAGATTGGTTGATGTAAGTTACTTACAAATGCCCTTTATAGGGGAATAAATAGGGTTGTTTTAGGCGCTAGGTTGCCTAATTAAAGGAGTAATCAAATTGAAATAAGTAAAATAAAAGTGACCAGCTTCATGTTTGCATGCATAGAAAACAAACAGTTTCATGGTCTTTCGGATTGGAGTGTCTGAGGAAAGGACAAAAAAAATCGACCCAATAAGGTCGATTAAGGCAAACAAAGGAACGAAATAAAGAAAAATTAAACCGCTTTAACCCACCATTGCCATAGGGGTCATTGCAAAGAGGTGGTTTGCACAAGCCATGCGATCATGCATTACTTTAATCGGCTGCCCAAATTGAAGCGCCTTATTGCCATCAAGAACAAAGGCTTCTTGGTTAACATAAGCACATAAGCTCGATGTTTCGCCTGGTTCTAGAACGATGAACATACCATCAGAATATTGATTTGTGAGAAAGACCATGTCCCCTTCTTGAGGTTCATAATCAGAGGACTGTGCATCGAAGAACCAGCTCTTAGGCTGTACAGGTTTATGAAAACGCTTTGCAGCAACACAATACAGTGTTAATTCAGCTTGGCGATATTCACTGATATCGAGACAGCGAATGCGCTCATTAAACGTTTGAAATGCGCTGGCGTCATCAACGGTAAATTCACTGTTTGAGAAGGCACAGTTAACCAACAATTTTCGGGATAGATTGGTTTGGAAAATCATTTCCTCCCCCAGATCCAGCATTAAGCAAGCTTTTTGCTCGTCAAAATACCAATTCCATTTGTCGCTGGGTTTAAGCATTATTCCGTTCTCTCTTGACTAGTTAAATCAGTGGTAAAGAGGTAAGACGCTTAATTACCTACTCGTGATTTTTAAATTCTACAAACGAACGGATAAAAAAAAAGAGGAAACAAAGTCCTCTTTTTTATGTAACAGGTACTGATTTTTCAGTAGTTTTTGATGTATATGTTAAAGATTCTTAACGATATCACGTACGAGACCTGGGCCGTGGTAAATAAAGCCAGTGTAGACTTGAACAAGTTTAGCGCCTGCCATGATCTTTTCTTTGGCTGCAACATAGGAATCTACACCACCAACACCGATAATTGGAAGTTTGTCTCCAAGCTCTTCATGAAGCTTACGTACGACCTCCGTAGAGCGTGATTGCACAGGGCGACCACTCAAGCCACCTGCCTCATTGGCGTGTTTCATCCCTTCTACGATCGTGCGATCCAAAGTTGTGTTAGTCGCGATCACACCATCTATATTGTTTTTCAATAAAGAATCGCAGATTTGGCAGATTTCATCGTCACTTAAATCTGGCGCTATCTTTAATGCTAACGGGACATACTTGTTGTACTTCTCTGATAACTCCGCTTGTTTCGCTTTTAATTCGGAAAGCAGTTCATCAAGCGCTTCACCATATTGAAGTGAACGAAGACCTGGAGTGTTTGGCGATGAGATGTTTACTGCAATATAGCCAGCATACTCATACACTTTTTCCATACAAATCAGGTAGTCCTCTGCCCCTTTTTCAATTGGCGTATCTTTATTTTTACCGATATTAATTCCGAGAACACAATTGAATTTTGCTCGTTTAACATTCTCGATCAAATTATCAACGCCTAGGTTATTAAAGCCCATGCGGTTGATGATCCCCTCTGCTTCCACTAAACGGAATAAGCGTGGTTTATCATTACCTGGTTGTGGTCGTGGCGTTACAGTGCCGACTTCGACAAAGCCAAAGCCCATGGCATCAAATGCTTCAATACATTCGCCGTTTTTATCTAAACCAGCCGCAAGACCAACAGGGTTACGGAATGTTAGACCCATAC
The DNA here is from genome assembly GCF_015163535.1 of Vibrio sp. OPT46. Taxonomy (NCBI): domain Bacteria; kingdom Pseudomonadati; phylum Pseudomonadota; class Gammaproteobacteria; order Vibrionales; family Vibrionaceae; genus Vibrio; species Vibrio sp. OPT46. The sequence goes on from NZ_JADDYG010000356.1 coordinate 12,158, forward strand.
ACTCAACTGGACGAGTTGGTAACTGTTGGCGGTAAAAGAGATCAAGTGGTGTGCCGTTAAAGCGTTGGAAGTTCTTGATTGCAAGATCATGTGCCTTCTCGGCATCGAGTTGGAAAAAGCCAGTTCTGGCTAGACGGTAAAGCATTGTGCCTCCGAAAGAAAAAAGCCCCGTATAAACGGGACAATATTATTTACCGTTTTTCATCGTAATTCAATGAAAATGAACGTAATAAGTAAAAACCTATATCTTTATAAGATTTTCAAATATAAAACAAACAATTACAATCAAGTTTCTGCGATAAAAATCGTAACTAACCGCTTAAAAGCAATCGATTTCACTCTGTTTTAATTTCAACTCAATGTGACAATGTAACTATTTTCTTTCCAAATGTGAATAATAGATAATAAAAAGCCCCGTTAAATAACGAGGCTTTTACTTATGACTTGATTATTCCACTACTCTTTCGATGAGCAGTTGAGGTTTAAAAGTACTAGCTCTCGAAGTGCTACAGAGAACTTAGCAAATTCGTGTACTGAGCCAACTTTGAACTCGTTTAAGATACTCTCCCAGCGGTGCAACGATTGCTCGTTAGTTTCAATCCAATCTTCTAACGCAGCCATCACGTCAAGCTCTTCGGTTGAGCAGCCACAAGTCAGTACCTGAGCGGTAAGTTGACGTTGTTGCCAGTCCAGATCTTCACGGAATGCCGCTCTTGCAAGTGCTTGCCAGTTGTTATCAACGGCTTGGCTATTAATTTGCTTCAAGAACCAATGCAACGATAAACGGTCACCCAAGTTAAAGTAGAGTTTCGATGCTTGCTCAACCGTTTTACCTGTTTCACTTGCTACTGATGAAATATCCAGTGCAGATTGTAAGCTTGATAAGCGGGCAACTTGGTGAGCGAGTTTCTCTTCAACCCCTTTCTCTATCCAACCTTGAGCCAACTCATTGTGTTCTTCAACTTCAGACTCAACTAACATAGTGTCTAGGGTTTCAGTGATAACATTGACATCTTGCTTGTAGATAGCAATCAACTCACCGACCGTGCATTTGCCGCTACGGTTACGAAGCAACCAGCGTGCAATTCGACGCAGTGCTCGGCGCACGTAAAACATAATTTCGTATTGAGCTTGCGCTGTCGCAACGTTATCAAGTTTGCGAGTTTGCTTGAGGATTTCTTCTAAATCAAAGATTTCTCTAGCCGCACTGTAAGCGTTGGCAATATCGACAACACTTGCACCAGTTTCTTCTTGCAAACGAGTAACGAAGTTACAGCCCATTTCATTAACCATCTGGTTAGCCAATGCTGTAGCGATAATTTCAGCTCGCAGTGGGTGATTAACCATTTGATCTTTATAGTTACGTCGTAACGCACTTGGGAAATATTCAACAAGTTGTTTTGCATGGAATTCATCATTTGCGATTTCATCCGTAACAAGTTGCTGTTTAAGTACCATTTTACCGTAGGCAACTAACACTGATAGCTCAGGGCGAGTCAGACCTAGTCCCTGTTTTTCACGCTCGATTAGCGTTTCATCATCAGGAATGTATTCGAGAGCACGGTCCAAGTACCCTGCTTTCTCCATAGTGTGGATGAATCGAATTTGCTCCTTAACAATGCCAACACCTTGCTGTTCAGTAACAGAGATCGACTCCGACTGACGGTAAGCATCATCCAAGACAATTTCACCCACTTCGTCTTCCATAGACTCTAGAATTTGGTTACGTTGCTTAACCGTAAGATCGCCATTTGAAACCAGTCCATTGAGGAAGATCTTGATGTTGACTTCATTATCCGAACAGTCAACGCCACCTACGTTATCAACGAAGTCCGTGTTCACTCGACCGCCAGTTAGTGCGTATTCGATACGACCAAGCTGAGTCATACCCAAGTTACCACCTTCGCCAACCACTTTGGCTCTTAAGTCACGGCCGTCAATGCGCAGCATGTCGTTAGCACGGTCACCAACATCTGTATGAGTTTCTGTCGATGATTTAACGTAAGTGCCGATACCACCGTTCCAAAGAAGATCGACTTTCATTTTCAAGATCATCTTTATCAGATCGTTAGGCGCTAAAGATGCTTTCTTCGTACCTAACATTTTCTGAATTTCTGGCGTCAACTGGATCGATTTTGATCGACGAGAGAAGATGCCACCACCTTGAGAGATCAAGTCTTTGTTGTAATCTTCCCAGCTTGATCTTGGCAAATTAAACAAGCGGTTACGCTCTTCCCAGCTGCTGGCTGAATCTGGATTTGGATCAATAAAGATGTGCATGTGGTTAAACGCAGCTTGCAATCGAATATGCTTCGATAACAGCATACCGTTACCGAACACGTCACCTGCCATATCACCTACACCGATTGCAGTAAAATCAGTGGTCTGACAGTTGATGCCCATTTCACGGAAGTGACGTTTAACAGATTCCCAACCACCTTTTGCGGTGATTCCCATTGCTTTGTGATCGTAACCGTTTGAACCACCTGAAGCGAATGCGTCACCTAGCCAGAAGTTGTATTCTGCAGAAACAGAGTTTGCCAAATCTGAGAAGGTTGCTGTGCCTTTATCGGCAGCCACTACTAGATATGGGTCATCTTCATCGTGACGAACAACGTTTTGTGGTGGTACCACCTCTCCTTCAATGATGTTATCTGACACATCAAGCAGTGCACGGATAAAGCGTTTGTAACAACGCTGACCTTCCGCAAAAATTTCATCACGACTGGTGAGAGATGGCTGGCGTTTACAAACGAAGCCGCCTTTTGCACCCACTGGTACAATTACAGTGTTCTTAACCTGTTGCGCTTTCACTAAGCCAAGAATCTCCGTACGGAAGTCTTCTTGACGATCTGACCAACGCAAACCACCACGAGCCACTTTTCCACCACGAAGGTGAACACCTTCAATATCTGGTGCGTAAACAAAGATCTCGAATGCAGGTACAGGCTGCGGAATCTCAGGAATATCGCTTGGCTTCATTTTCAAAGATAACCAAGGCTTAGGCTGCTTATTCTCGTCTACTTGGTAGTAGTTGGTACGAAGCGTCGCCATGATCATTTCGATATAACGACGAATAATACGATCATCATCCAAGCTCTCTACACGATCCAACTGCTCTGTTAGCTTTTTAATTAGATCGTTTTGGCCTTTCTCGCTGCCTTTGTGTTTCGGATCAAATCGCTTGGTGAACAGCTTGACTAGACCTGTCGCTAAGTCTGGGTAGTGGCTTAGCGTGTCTTCGATGTACTGCTGACTGAATGGGAAGCCGACTTGGCGCATGTATCGTGCGTAAGCGCGAAGAATGGAAATCTCACGGCCAGATAAAGACGCACCTAATAACAATCGGTTGAAACCATCACTTTCAAGATTACCCGCCCAAATGGCAGCAAATGCTTGTTGGAAACGATCACGAGCTTCACGAAGGTCAACGGTTTTCTCGCTCTTATGCAGCATAGAGAAGTCAAGGATCCAGAAGGTCTGACCGTTGTTTTTCTCGATCTCATATGGCGATTCGCCAATCACACGCAAACCAAGGTTTTCCAACATCGGCATTACGTCAGAAAGGTGAATTGGTTCATCGCGATGATATAACTTTAAGCGGACAGCTTTGGAATCTGCTCCCTCTTCTTGAGGTCGGTAGAACAACATACCAAGTTTATTATCATCACTTAACGCTTCTAAGCGCTCGATATCTGCAACCGCAGAACCTGGCATCATGTCCTCTTTGTATGAGCGAGGGAACGCACTCATATATTCTTTTGAAAGAGGAAGGCCTTTACTTTCACCAAAGTTAGCAATGATGGATTCTTTTAGTCTGTCATCCCAAGAGGTAGAAACTTCCATTAGATTTTGCTCGATCTTTTTCACGTCTACGTCAATGTTGTTATTGTCTACACGAACAATGTAATGTGTTCTCGCTAGTGGGCTTTCTGAGAAGTACGTTGTAAATTCAACCTCTTGCTCGCAACCAAAGTACTGCTTAAGAATGCGTTGAGTTTGACGACGCAATTCTGTGTTGTAACGATCTTTAGTGACATAAACCATGCAACTGAAGAAACGACCAAATGGGTCTTTACGAACAAACAAACGCAGCAAGTCACGATCTTGCATTTGTACAACGCCCATTCCCACCTCAAGCAGCTCTTCTTCATTAGCTTGAAGCAACTCGTCGCGTGGGTAGTTTTCTAAGATATTGTGCAATGCTTTGTATGAGTATGATCCGTGACGGTATCCACTTGCTTCAAGGATACGGTCAACTTTTTCGCGGATCAAAGGAATACTTTGTACCGCTTGGTTGTAAACGGCGGAGGTATATAAACCAGTAAAGCGATGCTCACCTATTACTTTACCGTTTTCATCAAACTTCTTAATACCGATGTAATCAGTATAAGCCGGACGATGGATACGAGATGCTTTGTTACCTTTGGTGATGATCAGAGCGTATGGTTTTTTCGCTTCTAATCGCGCTGAATCTGATAATTCAGAGAGCTTGACGCTACGCACGCGTTTGTCATCAGCAAACAGACCTAGTCCTTTTTCTTTAGCAGGAACAAGTTCGGTATCACCATTGACCTCTTTTAAGTCATAATCTTTATAACCCATAAAGGTAAAGTTATGATCTTCTAGCCAACGAAGAAATGCGATCGTTTCATCCATACGATCAGTTTGGATAGAAACACGATCTTTATTTTTCTCAAGTTCATCAGTAACAAACTTAAGCTTATCAACCATCTGCTTCCAGTCATCAACGACTAAGCGAGTATCAGATAGAATTCTTAACAGCTCTTCTTTAAGCGCTTGCATCTCGTCTTTACTAGTAAGGCGGTCTACCTCTATGTGGAAAAGTGATTGAAGAACACCACCCTCACCGTTTACGTCTGTAACTTGGCTTTTTTTATCACGCTGAATCTGTGTTGGGTTATTCAACATTAGGTGACAAACAAGATCCAAACGTGCTAAAGCCATTTTGACTGAGTCCACTAAGAATGGACTATCTGGAACAACAATTTCTACGATTGTGTGTGTGGATTGCCAGCCTTGACGACTTACGGTCGGGTTAAATACTCGAACCGAAATCTCTTCTGGTTTTTTTTCATTGATATGGTGCCAAAGGCTAACGACAGCACCATAAAGGTCGGATTCGTTTCGCTGAATTAGATCATCATCAGCAATGTTACTGAATAAGTGTTGAGCAAGTTTAGTTACAAGCGTTTGGTGAGAAAGCTCGAGTTTGTCTTGAATCAGTTGGTAAACCTTTTCAAGCAGAACCGGCACTACATTTTCACGCGCGGTCATATTCACACTCCACATTAGAATTGTTGTTTTGTAGGGGGACTTAGTAGCTAGGTTGTTACCTTAGAAACTAAGCATAGGTAATGCATGTGCCCATTGTAAAAGCATAATTACAAATGTTTAACAACTAATCGTAGTGGTAAGAGGTGAAATGTCCGATTCTGTGACTAAGATTCCTATTTAACTCTCTGCAAATACAATACATCACAGAGTTTCTAACTTAAGAAACTTATTATTTTGGTCAGTTGTTAGTCTAAACTGGCCTCTAACGCCCAATTGACTAAGAAATGGTCTAAATCTCGCGGCGGGTAACTGCAAACGCAAACCGTTGTGTGTGACAACTTGAACAACACTTGCCGCACCAGAATAATGAGATAAAAACGTTTGATATGAAATGTTGAGATTGAAGTAGTAATAGTTCATGAAGTGAAAACTAAGTGACATAAACAAATAAGGTGGCCTTAATGACCACCCTATTGTGTTGTTTACTATTCGTCTAGTGCTTTAGTCACTTTTTCGAATAGATCTTTAGCAAGATTATCCATTGCTTTGAGCTTTTCAAGTTCTGCACGAATCATTGCTTGGCGAGCTTCATCGTATTTACGGAACTTAAGCAAAGGATCAATCATTCGAGAAGCTACTTGTGGGTTCGAATCATTTAGTTGGCGAAGAATTTCACCGGCAAACTGGTAACCTACACCGGATTTATCATGGAAACGTACAGGGTTCGCACTTAAGAACGAGCCAATTAAGCTGCGCGTACGGTTCGGATTTTTCAAACTAAATGCTTCGTGGTTCATGGTTGCTTTTACTTTTTCAAGAGCATCCTCTGCAGGATTGCTACCTTGCAGTGCAAACCACTTATCCATAACCAAACCATCGTGCTTCCATTTATCGCTGTAATCAGCCATAAGTGCTTCACGACACTCGAGCTGAGCGTTATTTGCAGCACTCATCGCAGCAATCGTATCTGTCATGTTATTTGCAGATGCGTATTGTGCGTTGACTAAATCATTACCTTTTTCCGTATATGCTAGGTACTGAAGGCAACGGTTACGTAAAGCACGCTTGCCAATTGCAGCATGGTCGATCGTATACTCTGTTTGCTTAAGCGTGTGATAAGTCGCACTTAGCTCATCTTCTAATTCCTTAGAAAGTGACACTGTAATGCTATTTAGCACTTTGTCTACGGCATCGATATCAATTTGCTGGTACCAACCAGTAATCTCATTGATTGAAGGCATAGAGAAAACTTGAGCACAGAAAGCTGGCTCAAGCGTTTCATCCAACAGCACACCGCGGAAAGCATCTATCACACCTTCAGAAAGTGATACTTCTTGTCCCGCTTGAACATTTTTCACATTCTGACGAATGTATTTAGCCAATAGCATTTGGCTAGCGTCCCATCGAGCAAAATCGTTCGTTGCGTGCTTCATCAAGAAGACTAACTCGTCATCGCTGTAATCGTATTCTAATTTGACTGGTGCCGAGAATTCACGCAACAAAGATGGCACTGGCTGTTCTTCGACATTTTCAAATACGAACGTTTGCTTATCTTGTTTAATATCCAGCACGTTATGAACAGATTCACCGTTAATCACCAGTGGGATAACTCGACCTTTCGAATCATACAACTCGATATCGAACGGAATATGCAGCGCTTGTTTTTCTGCTTGGTCTTGCGTCGGCTCCGTAAATTGCTCTACCGTTAGTGCGTAAGTTTTTGCATCAGCGTTGTATTCGCTATTTACGCGTAGCGTTGGTGTACCCGATTGGCTGTACCACAAACGGAACTGTTTTAAATCAACACCGGTGGCATCTTCCATTGCAGAAACAAAGTCTTCACACGTCGCGGCGGTACCATCGTGACGTTCAAAATAAAGTTTCATTCCTTTTTGGAAGCCCTCTTCGCCAAGGAGTGTATGGTACATGCGAATAACTTCGCTGCCCTTTTCATACACCGTTAGCGTGTAGAAGTTATTCATCTCAATGACTTTGTCAGGACGAATCGGGTGAGACATTGGGCTTGCATCTTCCGCAAATTGAGGACCACGAATAATACGTACGTTATCAATACGGTTATCAGCACGAGAGCCTAAGTCAGAAGAGAATTCTTGGTCACGGAATACGGTTAAGCCTTCTTTTAGACTTAGTTGGAACCAGTCACGACAAGTGACACGGTTTCCAGTCCAATTGTGGAAGTACTCATGACCGATCACAGCTTCGATGCCTAAATAATCACGATCTGTCGCAGTTTGATCGTTCGCCAGCACATATTTTGAGTTAAAAATGTTCAAGCCTTTGTTTTCCATTGCACCCATGTTGAAGAAATCAACAGCAACGATCATGTAAATATCCAGATCGTATTCCAGGCCAAAGCGTTCCTCATCCCACTTCATCGAGTTGATCAAAGATGTCATCGCATGGCCTGCACGATCTAGGTTACCTTTATCAACAAAGATTTCTAAATCAACACTGCGACCTGACATCGTTGTATATTTGTCACGCAATACATCAAAGTCGCCTGCAACAAGGGCGAACAAGTAAGCTGGTTTTGGATGCGGATCCTGCCATTGAACCCAATGACGACCGTTCTCTGCATCACCTTCTGCAATTCGGTTACCATTGCTCAGCAAATATGGGTAAGCCGCTTTATCTGCGATCACTTTTGTTGTGTATTTTGCTAGAACATCCGGACGGTCTAGATAGTACGTGATACGGCGGAAGCCCTCAGCCTCACACTGAGTACAAAATGCGCCGCCTGATTTGTACAAACCTTCGAGTGCTGTATTCGCTTCAGGATCAATTTTGGTGACGATTTCAAGTTCAAACTCGGATGGAAGATCGGTCAGTACCAGCGATGACTCCTTCACCTCGTGATGAGCCCAATCCTCACCATTTACTTTTACAGCGCGTAGCTCAAGCCCTTCGCCATCGAGTTCTAGCGTTGTTGTATCGCCTTTTTGAGCAACTTTTGATACCGCCGTAACGATTGTGTCATTGTCATATAGATCAAAAGTAAGATCGATATCAGTAATCGCATGAGATGGCTCTTTATAATCTTTACGATATTTGGCCAGGGGAGCTTGAGACATGAGCATAAATCCTTGTATGTCGAACAACAAAAATACCAGACTGCATGATCAAAAATGCATTTCTGGTATCACTATATAAGCTATTTGTAGGGGTTGTGGTATCAGAATACAAGTCTTTCCATCAAAAAACGGAGCTTTTAGTGCTCTAGCTCCGTTTTTTGATTAACATTTAAACAACATTAATGACTTACCGTACGCACGCGTAATTTGGCGCATGTTAAAGGCATCATGGCGTAACTCTATTGAGTACGGCGTACATATCACCATTGGAATCTTCGATCGTTAGCTCATTCTTGTTGAGCTTATACGTGGTTCCATGCTCGCCATTTTCATACAGCAGAACCAAAAACTCATCTTCTGTGTAAAACACACCTTGTTTGATGGACTCATCCCCTTCTTCGTTCGAAACCCTAAACATGAACACGAAATCAGGTTGAAGTATCAAATCCATCTGATTAATGTTGTTGGCCACAAGACCGTCGCCAGATACGTGAGAGCTAGACCACATACCTGCAAGTGAATTGGATAATCCCTTAGTGAATGTTACACCATTAAGATCAAGCGTATTATGGTTGTTGCGATAGGCATAAATTTGAGGCTCGTCGGTGTTTAAACCAAGAACGATTGTGTCTTCATTTGCGTTATACAGCCCTTCCCAATGGTCAACGGAATAGTCTTTCTTTTGAATATCAATAGAAAAGCTGTAGTCAGAACCTAATGAGAGTTTGATCGCACGAAAGTTTTCAGCCGACTCTTCGGGGTTTGGGTTCATCAAATACCAGTCTCCGATGAGAAACGGCGTGTCAAAGTGACTTAATTCATCTTCTCTGGTGTTTTCTCCACCAAACACACTAAAGCAGCAAAAGCTAAGTAAAATAAAGAACCACTTCATATCGGCATCCTTATCGTTTTCTTTTAGCTTAGCCAGTAGTCCTCACTTTCGCGAAATTTTAGATGTAGATCACGTAAATTATTGGGGGAAAATAAGCGAATATCTTGCTCGATATCGAGACAGCGGAAGACAAAAAGGCATAAAAAAAGAGTGAATCTGAAAGACTCACTCTTTTTATTCTAAATTGCCAGTTATTATGACTGATTTTCCTGCTTAAGTAGATCGACCATAATCGCGACAGACTCATCTAAATAAACATCAGGAGCCTCGTAGTCTTTTGGTATGTCATCCAATGTTTTAAATGCTTTTTTACCCAAAGCAACTTGACGTTCATTTATGCGTTGTAATCGAAGGGCTTCCGCTTTATCCGATTCAGCCTTACGAACTTTTTCGTTCAAAGACAAAGTATTATCGTCTTTTTCTTTACGATATTTCTCGATGTCTTCATTGATAAAGCGGAACTCCATTTCATCAGAAATACGCTTGTTATGAAGAGCAGTAAGTTTTTCAACTAAGGCGTCGTTACTTGGAAACGTTTGATATTGTGCTTTATCAATCTGATCCCAAGGTAAAGCATTGTCTTCAACACTTTCACCTGTTTCAGAAGCCTCAATTGGCGTTGGGTACGAAATATCTGGTGCAACACCACGATTTTGCGTACTTCCACCGTCAATACGATAAAACTTCTGAATCGTGTACTGAACATAACCTAGCTCTTTATCGAAAAGATCGTAAATATGATTCAGTGAACGATGTTGCTGAACTGTACCTTTACCGAAAGAGTTTTCACCTAAGATGATTGCACGATTATAATCTTGCATTGCCGCTGCAAAAATTTCAGATGCTGAAGCACTGTAGCGGTTAATCAACACCGTCAATGGGCCATCATAACTCACTTTTCCATCGGTATCGGCATTCACCTTGATGCGGCCATAGCTGTCACGAACTTGAACTACAGGACCTTCTTTAATGAATAAACCTGTCAATGCCGTTGCTTCTGTTAGCGCACCACCGCCATTGTTGCGTAGATCAACGATTACGCCGTCAACGTTTTTGGTTTTCAACTCAGCTAGTAATTTATCGGTGTCTTTCGATAAGCCGACGTAGAAACTTGGTACTTCTAAAATACCAATCTTCTTACCGTCTTTTTCGATGATTTCTGACTTAACTGCACGATCTTCTAAGCGAACTTTGTCACGAACAATTGTGACAATGTAACTCTTCGCATCGTTACCTTCTGGCAAGATCTGTAGATTAACCTTTGTGCCTTTAGGGCCTTTGATTAACTGAACAACATCATCCAGACGCCAACCGATCACGTCGACAATTTCTTCACCGTCTTGTCCAACACCAGTGATTCGGTCCCCTTCACCAAGTTGCTTACTCTTTGAGGCCGGACCGCCAACAACAAGTGAACGAATTACTGTGTAATCGTCTGTCATTTGCAAAACGGCGCCGATACCTTCTAGAGAAAGGTTCATTTCCGATTGGAATTGCTCGGCATTACGTGGAGAAAGGTAGCTTGTATGAGGGTCAACCTGTCGCGCGAAGGCATTCATATACAACTGAAATGCGTCTTCATTGTTGGTCTGTGTGATGCGCTTCATCGCGTTGTTATAACGCTTCTCTAAAACTTCTTTAATCTCTGGCCACTCTTTGCCAGTCAGTTTCAGATTTAACGCGTCATATTTCACACGCTTGCGCCACAACTCGTTGAGCTCTGCTTCGTCTTTTGGCCATGCGGCCTCAGAGCGGTCTAACTCTATCTCGTCATCGGTATCAAACTTGATCTCTTCATCGAGTAGAGTTAACGCATAAGCAAAACGATCGAAACGCTTCTGCATTGAGAGGTTGTAAACATCAAAAGCAATTTGGTTGTTGCCCGATTTAAGCTGATCATCAAGCTCGACTGACCAATTTTTAAATGAATCGATGTCTGCTTGAGTGAAAATATTTCTATTGTAATCAAGCAACTCTACATAGCGTTCAAAGATCGCTTTAGAGAAATCATCATTGAGGCTGAAGTGCTTATAATGAGAGCGGGTAAATCGCGAGGTGACTCGTTTGCTAGCTGTTTCATGCTGAACTTCAGGAGAAAGAACCGGCAGGTCATCTTTATGTAGTTTGGCTTCAAGAGCCTGAGCTGATGCTGCTAGCCATAAGCTAGCAGCAATCAGGGTCACTTTTGAACGGCAATTCATGCGTAGGAGTATCTCCTTTATGCGCGCAAGTGCTCCGCTTTCACAACCATTTGTAGGCCGTTAGCAAGTTGAACACGTACATCATCCTTATTGATTTCAACAATGGTCGCTGCCATGTTTCCTTTGCCCATGTTCACGTTAACTGCGTTACCTACTGTGATTTCATCAGCATTTAGAGCGCGCGTTTCTACAGGCTTAGTTGGTTTTTGTACTTTTGGTTTATTAGTACGACGAGGCTGTTGAGGCTTTTTAGCCGCAGGTTTCGCTTTCGCCTTACCCTCTTCACGAGCTTTTTGTGCTTGTTCTTTACGACGAGCCTGAACTTTCGCCTTGCTTTCTGCAAGTGTCGCTTTCGCGTGTTCAACGTGCTCTTCTTCTAGCTCACCACAAGGGTTGCCATCTAGGTCTACACGTACTGCACCTGGTTTTACACCGTGTAGGTAACGCCATGATGAAGTGTACTGTCTTAACGCTGCACGAAGCTGTGTTTTGCTTACTTTTTCGTCTTCATTTAGACGTTCCGCAAGATCTTGAAAAATACCAATTTTCAGAGGTTTTGCTTCACCTTCTAAAGTAAAGCACTTAGGGAAACATTCAGCAATATATGCAATAACTTCTTTGCTGTTTTTTAACTTTTCAGTCATGAGGGGTCCTGATTTGAGCGGATTTCCGCGAGCATTAAGAAAAAATATTCTCGTATTATAGTGACATGCCAAGGAAAAACCACACTCGAAGGCTAATTTATGCGTCGTTCGCGTGTGAATTAAGCAGCTTTTCTACTTCAACCATGAAATGAGTGAGACCTTCTTCGTCTGTTTCATTAAATCGGCCAATACTTGGACTATCAATATCAAGTACACCAACCACCTTTCCATTAATAGAAAATGGAATCACAATTTCTGAATTGCTCGCTGCATCGCACGCAATATGCCCCTCAAATTCGTGAACGTCGTATACTCTTTGTATAGTATTAGTTTGTGCAGCAGTACCGCAGACGCCTCGACCCATTGGGATACGAACACAAGCTGGTTTTCCTTGGAACGGACCAAGAACAAGCTCTTCACCTTTTGTTAGGTAAAAGCCTGCCCAGTTAAGATCGTCAAGTTCCATGAAAAGCAATGAGCTCAAGTTTGCTAGGTTCGCAATAAAGTCTGGTTCAGACTCAATTAGAGCAACAGCTTGTTTGGTTAGTCTTTGGTATTGTTCTAAGTTCATATTATTCCTACTTACTATAAAAGCTTCCATTCTCAATGTATGGCGCTAAAATGCAGCCCTACTTTATAATAGGACTTATTCTCAATTACAATGCTTCTGAAAAATGACACTATTAGCCGTTCTTGGTTGATAACACAAGTAAAAAAGCACAAGTCCAAGCTGATCATAGCGAACTTGATAGCGGTGCTTGCAACCTTGATTAGTGTTCCAATTCCCCTCCTCATGCCTTTGATGGTTGATGAGGTCTTATTGGACCAACCTGCAAAAGGCTTAGACGCCATGAATGCCATTCTCCCTGAAGCGTGGCACACTCCGACAGGCTATATTTTCTTCACCCTGTTATTGGTTGTTCTTATGCGAGCTGCGAGCCAAGGATTAAATATCCTTCAAAGCCGACAATTTACGCTTGTTTCAAAAACCATCACGTTTGAGATGCGCAGTAAAATGATCGACAAACTCGGCCGTATCAGCATCCGACAATACGAAACCAAAGGTAGCGGAGGAATCAACGCACACCTTATCACTGACATTGAGACCATTGATAAATTTATTGGTTCTACGTTAGCAAAATTCGTTATCAGTTTTCTGACTGTTATTGGTACTGCTATCGTTCTACTTTGGCTCGATTGGCGACTTGGTCTGTTTATCCTGTTAGTTAACCCTATTGTCATTTACTTCTCACGTAAACTAGGCAGTATGGTTAAACATCTGAAACGGAAGGAAAATCATTCTTTTGAAATTTTCCAAAACCGTTTGGTTGAAACATTAGATGGAATCTACCAACTACGCGCAGCCAATAAAGAGCGAGAATTCCTCCAACAACTCAAAGACAGTGCGAACCAAGTTCGCGTTGATGCAGACAAGTATGCTTGGCAATCTGAAGCGGCTGGTCGCGTTTCTTTTCTTCTCTTTTTGATCGGCTTTGAATTATTCAGAGCTGTCGCAATGTTAATGGTCATGTTCAGTGACCTTACTATTGGCCAAATATTTGCCGTTTTTGGTTACCTATGGTTCATGCTGTCTCCTGTTCAAGAGTTGCTTGGGATTCAGTTTTCTTGGTACAGCGCTAAAGCCGCATTAAAACGCATCAACGACTTATTAGAGTTAGAAGAAGAGCAGAGACCGGTTCCTAAGGTAAATCCTTTCAAAGAAGGTAGAGAAGTTGACGTTAAAGTAGAAAACATTAATTTCTCTTACAATAATGAAAACAAAGTCCTAGATAATCTTTCTTTACATATGCCGGCAGGAAAGAAAGTGGCGTTAGTTGGTGCAAGCGGCGGTGGTAAGTCAACCTTGATACAATTACTTATTGGGGTTTACCGTCAAAACTCCGGTAGCATTCGCTTTAATGATGAATTAACAGAAGATATTGGTTTTGAAGTAATTCGCGACAAAATTGCCGTGGTATTACAGCAACCTATACTATTTAACGACACCTTGAGGCATAATCTAACGCTTGGTGGTAATTTTGACGAAATGTCACTTTGGCGTGCGCTTGAAGTGGCTCAGCTGCAAGATGTTATTTCTCAACTGAACCACGGCTTGGATACTCAAGTTGGTCGTAATGGCATTCGTTTGTCAGGAGGTCAACGACAACGGCTTGCCATTGCTAGAATGGTGCTGAGTAATCCTCAATTTGTTATTTTAGACGAAGCCACGTCTGCGCTAGATACCGCTACTGAAGCGGCTTTACACAAAGCACTGACCGAGTTCTTACGTGGTAGAACAACATTAATCGTTGCGCACCGACTGTCCGCTGTTAAACAAGCCGATTTGATCTACGTGCTTGAAGATGGGAAAGTGACGCAAACAGGTACTCATGGTGAGTTAGTTGAGCAAGAAGGCTTATATCAAACCTTATATGGGGGCATACAGTCCCACGCTTAAATCGTTCAAGCTAGAGAGGTCGTTATGACCTCTCTGTCTAAGCACGCCATGCAACCCAATAACGTACGTTTGTGCCAAGGTTGTGAATTGCCTATCGACATCGTCGACTTACCCCATGGCAAAAATGCACACTGCCCTCGTTGTGGTACACAATTATATCGCGGAGGTAGCCCTAGCCTCTCTGGTAATCTAGCCGTCGCGATAACCTGCATCCTACTATTTATTCCATCGCACTTTTTTAACTTTATTAGCATCCGACTCTTTGGTGTGATGATTCCGGCAACCCTGCCTTCAGGGATGCTCACATTGATGGAAGAAGGATTTGTTCTTCTTTCATTGCTCATTCTATTTTGTAGCTCTCTAGCGCCACTGACGGTTTGTGTTTCAGTGGTAACGGCGCATATTTCTTTACATCAACGATGGTTCCGTGGGCTTCGTATCTCACTGTGGCTAATTCAACATTTGAAGCATTGGGTTATGTTAGATGTGTTCTTAGTGAGCATCGCCATTTCCTGTTTTAAACTCCAAGATTATTCCGACATTTTCGTCGGCCCAGGGTTAATTGGTCTGGTTCTTTTGCAGATATTTACCGTTTTGTTAGTTTCAAGAATCAGCGTGCGTCGTTATTGGGAAGCTTGGAAACCAGAAAGTTTATATGCTTTTGAGCATAAAGATGTGCATTGCCATGAATGCCACTTGTCCCAGCCTGAAGGCCACCATTGCCAACGTTGTCATCACGAGTTATATCATCGCAAGCCAAACTCCATTCAGAAAACATGGGCTTACCTCATCGCAGCAACGGTCGCCATCTTCCCCGCTAACCTGATCCCTATTTCCATCTTGCTTACCAATGGTAAGCGTTTGGAGGACACTATTTTTTCAGGCGTGGCTGGTTTGGTAAAAAGCGGCATGTATGGAATCGCTGCGATCATTTTTGTTGCCAGTGTCGTTGTCCCGGTGATTAAAATACTTGGGCTCGCCTACATCATGCTTTGCATCCAATTCAAACGTTCGGTGTTTAAGAGACAACGAATGATGGTTTACTTTGTTGTTAAATGGATCGGTAAATGGTCTGTGATGGATTTGTTTGTTATTTCTATCATGATGACGTTAGTCGATCGTGGTCAGATACTGGATTTCACACCAGGATATGGCGCCGTAGCATTTGGTGTTGTCGTAGTGTTGACCATGCTTGCAGCAGAAAGTATTGATCCAAGGCTAATCTGGGACCAAACAAACCCAAAACAATCAGAAAAAGAGTCAATGAATGAGTGATCAGAACAGTTCTCAAACGTCATACGTACCAGATGTAAAGCGGAGTAAAGGCATATCTCCTCTTTGGCTGTTGCCAATTTTGACCATGGTCTTAGCTGGCTGGCTTGTTGTGAAGTCGATACACGATGCAGGACAACGAGTGCAAATCTATTTTTCTGATGCCGCTGGTCTTGTCGCCGGCCGAACCACTATCCGTTACCAAGGATTAGAAGTCGGCATGGTAAGAGACATTAACCTCACCGAAGATCTCGGCAGTATTTATGTCGATGCTGATATCTATCCTGAAGCTGCAAAGTTACTGAACGATAAAACACGCTTTTGGTTAGTAAAACCAACAGCTAGCCTAACGGGAGTTTCCGGACTGGATGCGCTCGTCTCAGGTAACTACATCTCGATTCAACCCGGAGATGGTCAAGAGTTTGAGACAACATTCCATGCGTTAGACTCTGCTCCAACAGATTTACGCGTTTCTCAAGGTTTGAATATTAAGCTCAAAAGCCGTGATTTAGGTGGTGTATCGGTTGGCTCTCAAATTGTTTATAAGAAAATCCCAATCGGTGAAGTGTACAGTTACCAGCTAGATGAAGATGCAAAATCTATCACTATTCAGGCCAACATTCAGGATCAATACCGACATATCATTAACAACCGCAGTCGATTCTGGAACGTCAGTGGAATTGGTGCCAGCATCGGTTTTGAAGGTGTCGATGTAAGACTAGAAAGCATGAGTGCCTTACTAGGTGGCGCCATCGCCGTCGACTCTCCGGATGATGGTGAGCCTGTAGAAGAGAACACCGAGTTCCGTTTGTATAAAGATTTGAAAACTGCTGGTCGAGGCATCGCGGTTAAAATCGTCCTACCTGATGACAGCAAGATCAGCGGAGAAGGCGCTCCAATTATGTATCGCGGAATCGAAATTGGCCAAGTTACGGACTTGAGCCTTTCCGAAGGCCGAGAAGTGATATTGGCGTCAGCGGCAATTCAACCCGCTTTTAGTGACATGCTGACGACAGGTACTCGATTTGTCTTAGAAGAAGCAAAAGTGTCCCTCTCTGGTGTAGAAAACATTGCTAATTTAGTGCGAGGGAACTTCTTAACGATCGTGCCGGGCGCGGGTGAACGCTCTCGCCGCTTTACTGCCATTCGTAAAAACGTGTTTAACCAACAGCAAGAAAAGTCCATCGCGATTCGGTTGGTGTCCGACAATTCGTTTGGCCTAGATAGCGGTGCCAATGTACTTTATAAAGGCATCGTTGTTGGTTCAATCATCAAAGTGGGCCTAGTTAAGGAAGATAAAAAATCACAACACGAAGTATTTATGGATGTATTGATTGACCATGAATACAAACATCTGATCAAATCAAACAATCGTTTTTATGTAACCGGCAGTGCATCAGCAGAGTTAACTGAATCCGGGCTCAGCGTTACCGTTCCTCCAGCAAAGCAGTTGTTAACCGGGTCAATTAGTTTTGTGAGCGAAGGCAAGCAGGATATTCAAAAAGAGTATCAACTGTTCCAAAATGAATCATTGGCTGAATTGGCGCAGTACAATCAAAGTGGCTCTAGGGCTCTAACACTATTTGCTTCTGAATTGCCGCCGATTTCCAAAGGCAGCCCTCTACTCTATCGTAATCTTCCAGTTGGTAACGTCTCCGATTTCCAACTAGTTGATGGCGGAGTACTAATTAAGGCTACTATCGAAAACCGCTTCGCTTATCTTGTAACGCCACAAACCGTTTTTTGGAATCGTTCAGGGATTGAGATAGATGCATCATTAGCTGGCGTCAGTGTGAAAGCACACCCTTTGAAATCGTTAATAGAAGGTGGCATCGCTTTTGACTCCGTGCCAGGCGTTGAAAACAAAATCGGAGAAAGCTGGAAGCTGTATTCTGATCAAAAAACCGCTCGCAAGTTTGGGCGCGTCATTGCTTTAGAAACCGACGGTTCGCAAGAGATTGCTAAAGGAATGCCGATTGAATATCAAGGTGTTAAAGTTGGTGAAATCACTCTGGTTGTACCGAATTTTCGTCGTAACATGGTTGAAGTCACTGCAAGGATCCTACCTGAATACGTAGAAAACATTGCGGTTGAAGGCTCACATTTTTGGCTAACTGAACCAGAAATTGGTTTAGGTGGCGTTAAAAACCTCGGGGCGTTGGTGTCGAAATCCATCAGTGTTGAACCAGGTAAAGGTAAAGCTAAATTTGATTTTCAATTAGAACATAGTTCAGAACGCGTGCATGGAATCATGTTTACGTTACAAAGTGAACAAAGAGGTTCAGTTCAAGTCGGTACCCCTATTCTTTACCGCCAGATGGAAGTTGGCCAAGTGACCGACGTAAGCCTAGGAGAATTTGCTGATCGCATCCTCACGACTATCAAAATACAGCCTGAATATGCTTACCTCGTTCGTCAAAACAGTGTGTTCTGGAATGTTTCAGGAGTAGATGTTTCCATCGGGCTTACCGGCGCTAACATCAAAGCGGGAACCTTTGATAGTTTAGTTCGCGGAGGAATTGCGTTTTCAACGCCAGAGCAATCGACTATTCCACCAGCGGCAAAGAGTGGGCAATCTTTCTTTTTGTATCCACAAGCTGAAGAGGGTTGGACTCAATGGCGTACAGCGATTCCTAAGCCGTAGAATAAAGCTCAATTCATGTACAATTGAAGTTTGATCACTTTAAAAGAGCAGCAATCGCTGCTCTTTTTTAATGCTCGGCCCTTGTCACTATTCGTTTCTGCTTCGCTTTCGTATATTATTTGCCACAAATTCTGCAAACGAGATCCCACATTGCATCCTAATGTTTACATCCCAGACGCGTTTCTGGAAAAAATCCAAACGATCCTTCCTGCTCACCTCAACATGGAAGACTTTATCGCGTCTTGCCAAAAGCCACTGCGCAAAAGTATTCGAGTTAATACGTTGAAGATCAGCGTTGAAGCGTTTTTAGAACGAGCAGAAACAAAAGGCTGGAAGCTTTCTCCTGTGCCTTGGTGTGACTCGGGGTTTTGGATTGAAGCGGACGAGTCAGTTGTACCATTAGGCAACACAGCAGAACACATGTCTGGCTTATTCTACATTCAAGAAGCCAGTTCGATGATGCCGGTATCTGCTCTGTTTATGAATGATGAATCTTACGATGCCGTGTTAGATACCGCAGCCGCTCCCGGCTCAAAAACCACTCAAATTGCAGCTCTAATGAACAACAAAGGTGTACTTGTGGCCAATGAATACGCCGCAAGTCGTGTAAAAGTACTGCACGCTAATGTGGAACGTTGTGGGGTACGTAACGCCGCACTAAGTAACTTCGATGGGCGCGTTTTTGGCGGTTGGCTACCAGAACAATTTGATGCGGTTTTGCTCGACGCGCCCTGCTCTGGAGAAGGCACCGTTCGCAAAGACGAAGATGCGATGAAAAACTGGACGCAAGCTTCCGTACTCGACATCGCTGACACACAGAAAGATCTTATTGAAAGCGCCTTCCATGCATTAAAGCCCGGTGGTGTGATGGTTTACTCAACATGTACGCTCAGTACAGAAGAAAACCAACAAGTTTGTCAACACTTGAAAGAAACCTTTGGGGATGCTGTAGAGTTTGAAAGCCTTGAGAACTTGTTTGAAAACGCAGAGGCAGCCCTAACTGAAGAAGGCTTTTTGCATATTTTCCCACAGGTCTACGACTGTGAAGGGTTCTTTGTTGCAAGAATTCGCAAACTGGCTGCTGTTGAGGCGCCAGAAGTCAAAAAGCGCATGGGGAAATTCCCCTTTGCTAAAACTTCAAAAAAAGAATCGACAGAAATTGCTCAACAACTCCAAAGCGCGTTAGGTATTAAACTTCCAAATGACAGTTCTGTATGGCTTCGCGATAAAGATGTCTGGTTATTCCCTAATGCTTTAGAAGCGATGATCGGCGAATTACGCTTCTCCCGTATGGGTATAAAGATCGCGGAAGCCCATAAAAATGGCTACCGTTGGCAACACCAAGTCGCGACTGCCCTGGCGACAGGTTCTGAAAGCAACGCCATTGAACTCAGTATTGAAGAAGCGCGCGAATGGTACATGGGGCGTGATGTTCGCCCACAAACCATTCCTGAGGGAATGAAAACAGGTAAAGGCGAAGTGCTTGTCACCTATCAAGGCGCAGTTATTGGCCTTGGCAAGTGGGTAAGCAACCGAATAAAGAATGGTCTCCCTCGCGAATTAGTACGAGATAAGAACTTATTTTAAAAGACGTAACGAACCATAAATAAATGAAAAGCCATCGTATTTGCGATGGCTTTTTAATTCGTAAGTATGAAAGCAAGTGGGCTCGCTAGCGATCCGGACACGCTGTACTAAACTAGTTGTATCAAAGTAATGCTTTGATGTGGCATTTCTCTCTATGTTCACCAACAAAATTATTGTTGGACAAGTTTAGCGCAGGCTCTGCGGAGCCGTTTCCCCTAGGCCCAAAAAAAGGAAAAGTTTGGGCCGTTTTTTTGGCTGTAGTTCCACTATACGTGAGTTTGGACTACGCTAGACGAATACCGTCTTTCTCAATGACAATTTTACCCTGCTTGTATAAGCCACCGATGGTCTTTTTATAAGTCCCTTTACTTGTGCGGAAAGCATCAAAAATCGCTTCAGGAGAAGACTTGTCATTCAAAGGCAAAAATCCGCCTTTCTTCTCTAGCAAGTCAAGGATCTTACTAGAAAGATCGTCCATTTTCGCCACACCGACTTTTTGTAGAGCAAGGTCGATTTTGCCATCTTCACGAATGTGCTTAATAAAGCCTTTCAGCTTTTTACCGATGTAAAGCTTACCAAAAACATCCGATGGGAAAATCATGCCCCAATGCTTACCATTAACGATAGCTTTATAACCAAGTTGACTACGCTCTGCGATGATCAAATCAACTTGCTCGTTAACTTCATAATTCGCTGGAGTTTTATCTAACCATTTATTGAACTTAGTCGTACCAACAATGCGACCTGACGCTTTGTCGGTATAAACATACACTAAAATGGTTTGTCCGGCAGAGAAGCGAGTGCGTTGCTCACTAAAAGGAATCAGTAAGTCCTTTTCTTTGATGCCCCAATTTACAAAAGCACCTGTCGCATTCACACCCTCAATCTTCATTAAACCCCATTCACCCACTTGGGCAATTGGTCTTTCAATGGTCGCAGCAAGTTGGCTTTCTGAATCGAAGTACAGAAATACGTCTACATGCTCACCAATTTCAGTACCCTCTGGTACATACTTACTAGGTAGTAGAACAGAACCGTAATCATCGCCATCCAGAAATACGCCAAAATCAGCCTTTTTAATGGCTTCTAAGCTGTTAATTTGACCAATTTTAATCATTGATTTTGTCTCTTTTTAAATTTACGTGGAATTATACCTAAACTAACAAGAAAATCAGAGAGAAAAGCATAGTGCTCTGTTATGCTGTTGTCGTTCAGCTATATGCCCCAGTCACTCTTTTAGCACTCTTATACTTACCTGCTCAACGGAACGCATAAGTTAAGAATGCTTTAGCAAAGTCAGGAGCTTTCTTTGGTCACCGTCGATAAACAAGACTCAATAACATTAAAAATCAGTCATGCACTCGCAAAGAGCAAAAGTGTCGACCTAGATATTTACTTTTTTATACCTGGTGAGCTTGGTTTAAACGCCGATATCATCAGTGAATCCGAATTTTATTACACCTCAATCACACAGCAACGATCTTATTACAGTACTGAAATCCTTCTTCCGCTAGTACACAGTCGACTTGCCAAACGTGGACGCCTGTCGAATCAGCAATACCGAGTAAGTTTGAGTTTGTTCGCTTACCAATACGTTATCGCGCTAGACAAAGCGGTAGCAAGTTTAAACAAGCATGAGAACAACTCCGTAACGGAAGAGGAAGTGGACGAAGTTATCGAGCTCACGCTTGAGATCTTAAAGCGCTTGCGGCGTTCTATTCCTTACGAAGAGAACTTAAAACGCTACTACGTTAACATCGATAACTATCTGTCCTGGTATACCGAGCAAAAGTTCCTGTCACTGGTGGCCCACCTACCACGTGAAGGCGACTATGGCACGATCAAGAAGCGCCTGATCACGCTATGTGAGAAAGAGCAAGCCCATCGTAAACTCAACAAATACAACTCATCAAGAGTCGTTGAAGACGTTACTCGCCTATCTAACAAAATGCGCTTGCTAAGGCGATTGATTGAACACCCTATCGTGCTTCGTGAAGAAACCATATCGATGGGTAACAACATTAAGCGCGCTATCAAAGGTATTGCAACCGGTTTAGTGATGGTTGTCGTGACCTCGACCGTGATTCTCGCTCGCGATTATCTGGGGGAAATTTCTGCCTCATTCATTATCGCGATGTCTTTTATTTACGCTTTACGAGAAATCTTTAAAGATGATTTACGCGATGCCATGTGGCGATGGATCCGTAAAGGCAAGCCAAAATGGCGTAAGAAGTATGTTGATCCAACGACGAAAAAAGTGGTTGGCAAAAAATTGGAGTGGCTCGATTATCGTACCTTAAGTAGCTTGCCGGATAAGATTCAAAGAATACGTAAAAAACGCGTCGTTCAACGTGAAGAGCAGATTCTTCATTATCACGAGAAAACCGAAATGGCGACCTCTCTTTTCTTGAGTGGTTACGAACAAACGAGAGAAACATTGAACATCAGTTTACGCCCTATCATCCGCTTGATGGATAAAAGCTCAAACCGAGTTTACCGTTTAAATGAAGGTCAAGTAACCAAAGAGTCAGTAGAGAAACGTCATTTGCTCAATGTGATTGTCAAAGAGGACAACCACACCGATGAGCCTGTTTATTACCGCTGGAAAGTGGTCTTAAATCGTTCCAAAATCGTCTCTATCGAGAAGATTGAACTCAATTAAGCCAACGCCTTTAAACAAACGAGCCACAAACCACTAGGCAGCCTCTTTTCTTTGTTGGGCTGCTTTTTTTATCGAAAGAGTAAGCGAGAATTCAGCCATTGGCTCGTCACCATGTAAGTTAGGACACAGCGCGACAATTTTTACGTCACGATTTACTCGTTCACCCGTTGCCAAGGTGTGCTCGAGCATCTCATCAATGACATGACCATCGTTACAAACAAAGTGCACATCGGCTTCCGGGCGCTTTAAAAACTCGGCTTTCACACCTTTAAATGCTAGCGAGATCGCTTCTCCCTTTTCTTGCGCTTTACTCATAGCAAGAAAACCACCAGCAACATCAGCACCAACGGCTAAAGCGCCGAAATACATGCTATTCAGGTGGTTCTTCGTTCTTCTGCGCAATGGGATACGAACCTCAACATGCTTGCTATCTATCGCAATGATTTTAGGGTGGCAAAGCCAAATCAGCGGCACTTTCGAAAAGCCAAACAGATTTAGATACAAATTCGCACGACGTAGAGCTGATAACATTTTGGTCTCCTTACCAATCTAGTCAGACCAGTTAATCAACGAAAGAAATAGATGTCAAAGAAATGTTAACAAAAGCTCGATCTCACGAGTTATTTAACCCTCATAAAGTGACGGCGTCACCCGTAAGGTATGAAGTTTATCGCAGTTACTTAGATTACCTTACAGCGAGATAGAGAAAATGGTTATAAATTCAAATGTATATATATATTGATTTAATGATCAAGTTTTGTCATTTATACATAAGTCATTTAAATGAATACCTACACCTTTGTATACAATTCGGTATTTCCTGGCGAAGATTCCCGTGAAACGGTTTATTCCTGCCTGTAATTCCGTTATCTTTACCCCTTCGCAATAGAGAATAAAGCTATAACATGCCTATAAAAACAGATGAATTGAGAACCCAACCTTTGGGTCCAATGCCTACCCCAGCAGAGCTAGGTAGTGTACATCCTATTACGGATGACGTTGCAGACCGTATCGCTCAATCTCGTCGTCAGATTGAAAACATTTTATCGGGTGAAGACAATCGCCTTCTTGCGATTGTAGGTCCGTGTTCTGTTCACGACACTGAAGCTGCCATTGATTACGCCACTCGTCTGAGTGAAATCCAAGACAAGTACAAAGACGAGCTATTTATCGTGATGCGTACTTACTTTGAAAAGCCTCGTACAGTAGTTGGTTGGAAAGGTTTGATTACGGACCCTAACCTAGATGGTTCTTACGCACTTGAAGCTGGTCTTCATAAAGCTCGTAAACTACTACTGGATATCAACAAGCTTGGTCTTGCGACTGCTACTGAGTTTCTTGATATGATCACTGGCCAATACATCGCGGATTTGATCACTTGGGGCGCGATTGGTGCTCGCACAACGGAATCACAAATTCACCGTGAAATGGCGTCGGCACTATCTTGCCCAGTTGGTTTCAAAAATGGCACAAATGGCAACGTAAAAATTGCAATTGATGCAATTCGCGCATCGAAAGCATCGCATTACTTCTACTCGCCAGATAAGAACGGTCGAATGACGGTTTACCGCACAAGTGGCAACCCTTACGGTCATATTATTCTGCGCGGTGGAGAAAAAGGCCCTAACTTTGATGAAGCATCAGTCAAACAAGCATGTGATGCTTTAGCTGAGTTTGGATTGCCACAACGTTTGGTTGTGGATTTCAGCCATGCAAACTGTCAGAAGCAACACAGAAAACAAATCGACGTAGCTCAAGACATTTGTAACCAAATTAAGTCAGGCAGCACTCGTATTGCGGGTATCATGGCTGAAAGCTTTATTCTTGAAGGCAATCAGCCAATGACTGACATCAATAACCTAACGTATGGTCAGTCTATTACAGATCCATGCCTAGGTTGGGAAGACACTGCTACAATGCTAGATATGCTGGCAAGCGCTGTTAAGTCCCGAAAGTCCCTATAACAAAATAATCAAGGAATCTTCATGCCATCGTTTGATATTGTTTCTGAAATCGATACGGTTGAACTACGTAACGCCGTTGATAACGCTAACCGTGAATTGTCTACTCGTTTCGATTTCCGCAACGTAAATGCGAGCTTTGAGCTAGTAGAAGAAAACGTAAAAATGTCTGCGGAAGGTGACTTCCAACTTAAGCAAATGCGCGACATTTTACGCGGCCACTTAGCGAAGCGTAACATTGACGCGAACGCAATGGATGCACAAGACCCAGACGTTACTGGTAAAAACTGGCACCAAACTCTGCTTTTCCGTCAAGGTATTGATACTCCAACGGCGAAAAAAGTAGTGAAACTTATCAAAGACGCAAAGTTAAAAGTACAAGCTTCTATTCAAGGCGACAAAGTACGTGTTACTGGTAAGAAACGCGACGACCTGCAAGCGACAATGGCAGCGATTCGTGAAGCAGAGATGGGTATCCCATTCCAGTTTAACAACTTCCGTGATTAATCAATCTGAGAAGTAAGTAAAAACGCCAGCGCATAATCCGCTGGCGTTTTTTATTGGCTTTTGTGTAACGAACTACGTATCCACTTTTAGCATTTGGCATTGCTAGATAACCAAGTCCTGCCCTTGCAGCAATACGAATTCGCTCGTTCCTTGTGGTATGAACACGCAAATTCGAAGCTTTTCAGCTTTAGCCTTGGCCAGCATATCCGAAAGCTCAGCAGCGCTCGAGAAAGCTTCTCTTTCTGCATCTCTGCGTATTAGTTCTAACACATTCGCTTCACATCGAGTTGAGTACAGAGCCAGCTCCGCTTGTTGCATATAGCGTACGGCTTTTATTGGCAACATCTCAACATCTTTCCCAACATGTATCCAAGTACAACTTCCCTTTTCATCTAAAGGTGTTGCCATGGTCGCTTGGTAAATTGCTTCTAACTCACGATTATCTCGCGCGTTTTCCACCTCGGGATTCGAGAAAAATTGCTCCCAAAACTTGCGGCGTAAATCGACGCTAGGCAGTGCCTCTTTAATTGAGTTTCGCTTTGAGTTAGCAAAATCCGCCATCAACCCCATGTTTTGTGGCAGTATCGATTCAAGCTTTTCACGGATGTTTCGAATTAAAACTGGCGAAGCTCCACCACTAGAGATAGCGATTTGGATGCGGCCACGATTAATCATTGACGGCGTGATGAAATCACAATAAGGCTTATCATCCACAACGTTAACCAAGATGCCTAGCTCTTTGGCATCTTTGTACACTTGGTGATTTAGCTCAGGATTGTCTGTCGTCGCCCACACTTGAACAAAGTTTTTAGTGACAATGTCACTCGAATAGAAACGTTGTACCCAGCGCAGTTGATGCTCAGAAGCAAGCTTAGACAGAAAATCAACCAACGTCGGAGAAACGATAGTCACATCCGCCCCAGCCTTTAGCAACGCTTCCACCTTTCGGCTTGCCACCTCACCGCCACCCACGACGAGAACGGGTTTATTAATTAAATCTAAGAACAGAGGAAAATATCGCATTTCAATCCATGATTACTCTAATTAGCTGTTGTAGACCATGCTACCAAAAATGGGGCAAGCTCATCACCCTGTTTCGGTATCACAAATAATTTTTGTTTGAATTTTTACTGAACTTCACCTTGCTCAGCTAATGACAGTTTTAATAACAACTTTTTATTCTTTTGTATTGTTCACTCTTCTATTGATTGTTCTGATGCACCAAATTGTCCATGAATTGCACTATTTACAAACAATTAACATTTCGTCATTCTAAATCTCAAGGCACTTTGTAAGTTCTCTCAAAACTTCATTTAAATTATATATTTGAGAATTAACAGATCCTTTCCTACGCTTATAACTGGTTGATCTATCGAATGCCGTTTCTTCGAAAATCAATCACGTAGGACGATAACTCTAACGAATTGGACACGTTATTTCAGGTCACTCCTGATTAAACATGGATCATACAGGAAGGATACAAATGGCAAATAAACTCACAGTTCTTGCTTCCGTCGTAGCGGCTTCTACTGCGATGATGGCAACATCAGCTCAAGCAGCAGACACTACTCTGGACAAAGTCACAAAACAAGGTTTTCTTACTTGTGGTGTAAGTACCGGTCTACCTGGTTTCTCTAACCCTAACTCAAAAGGCGAATGGGAAGGTATCGACGTAGAATATTGCCAAGCACTGGCTGCAGCCGTTCT
>NZ_JADDYG010000356.1:39092-52621 GCF_015163535.1 Vibrio sp. OPT46
CTTTCTTACTTGTGGCGTAAGTACCGGTCTACCTGGTTTCTCTAACCCTAACTCAAAAGGCGAATGGGAAGGTATCGACGTAGAATATTGCCAAGCACTGGCTGCAGCCGTTCTTGGGGATAAAACGAAAGTTAAATATGTACCCCTAACCGCAAAAGAACGTTTCACTGCGCTTCAATCTGGTGAGATTGATGTGCTTTCCCGTAACACGACCTGGACTCTCCACCGTGACACTGCACTGGGCCTAAACTTCGTAGGTGTGAACTACTACGACGGTCAAGGTTTTATGGTGAAGAAGGAACTTGGTATATCAAGTGCTAAAGAGCTTGATGGTGCGTCGGTATGTGTTCAATCAGGTACAACAACCGAGCTAAACCTTGCAGATTATTTCCGCAACCAAGGCATGGCGTACAAACCTGTGGTATTCGACACAGCGGCGCAAACTTCGAAAGGTTTTGATGCGGGACGCTGTGACGTATTAACAACTGACCAATCTGGCCTTTATGCACTGCGTTTGAATTTGAAAGATCCGTCCTCTGCGGCCGTTCTTCCAGAAATCATCTCTAAAGAGCCACTAGGTCCAGTCGTTCGTCAAGGCGATGATCAATGGTTTAACATCGCTAAGTGGACATTGTCTGCGATGATTAACGCTGAAGAATACGGTATTAGTTCGAAGAATGCGGATGAAATGCTGAAGTCAACAGATCCAAACATCAAACGTATCCTTGGTGTTGATGGCCCTAAAGGCAAAGGGTTGGGTATCCGCGACGATTGGGGCTACCAGGTTATCAAACAAGTTGGTAACTATGGTGAAAGCTTCGAACGTACAGTCGGTACTGGTTCGCCGTTAGAAATCTCTCGTGGCGTTAATGCGCTATGGAATGCAGGCGGCTTTATGTACGCGCCACCAATCCGATAGAAAGAGTTAATCAGGGCGGTTCATGCCGCCCTTTTTCTTGATTATATCTCACTGTATGAGTAAGGATCGCTCATTGGATGGCGAAAAGCGCTCGCTTGGTGGAACGGCTTTAAAGGTTCGTACGTCACCAGACATGGAGCGTTATTCTTTAGCCAGCAAGGACGAAACTTCTTTATACAGGCCGATATCTATAACTAAGGTTTGAGGTTATCGCTGTATGAAACCGACACAAGATGCATCGCCAAGTACGATGTCCAAACCAAGCGGAAGCAAGAGCCTGATTTATAATCCTGCCTTTCGTTCTGCTATTTTCCAGATCATTGCCATTGCTGCACTGGTATTTTTCTTTTACACGATTGTAAACAACGCTCTCAATAACTTAGATGCTCGTGGTATTGCAACGGGCTTCGGTTTTCTGAATCAAGAAGCCGGGTTTGGTATTGGGTTAACACTAATTGAATACGATGAAACGTACTCTTACGGTAGAACATTTATCATCGGCCTTCTTAATACGGCGTTAGTCTCCGTATTAGGTATTATTCTGGCTACTGTGATTGGCTTTACCATGGGGGTTGCCCGCCTTTCTTCTAACTGGTTAGTTAGTCGTTTAGCGGCAGTTTATATCGAAACTTTCCGAAATATCCCCCTTCTTCTGCAAATATTCTTCTGGTATTTCGCTGTTCTTCAAGCATTACCCTCACCACGCCAAAGCTTAAGTCTTGGTGAAGCTATTTTCCTGAACGTTCGTGGCTTATATTTCCCTGCACCGACTATGGAACCCGGCAGTAGCTACGTTATTGCCGCGTTAATCTTCGGGGTAATCGCAAGCTTATTAATTAATGTATGGGCGAATAATAAGCAACGTCTCACTGGGCAACAAACCCCAATGGGAAGAATAGTTTTGGGTTTAGTTGTTGGCCTTCCATTGGTTGTGTACTTCCTTGCTGGTATGCCAATTTCACTGAATTATCCTGAACTAAAAGGGTTTAACTTCCGAGGTGGTATTAGCATTATTCCTGAATTGGCTGCGCTACTTTTGGCATTGAGTGTTTATACAGCTTCTTTCATTGCTGAGATTGTTCGCTCTGGTATTAATGCGGTTAGTCATGGTCAAACCGAAGCAGCGATGTCGCTAGGCTTACCACGCTCGAAAACTTTAAAGCTTGTTGTCATTCCTCAAGCGTTACGAATTATTATTCCACCTTTAACCAGTCAATATCTCAACCTCACCAAAAACTCATCGTTAGCGATGGCGATTGGTTACCCAGATCTTGTCTCTGTGTTTGCTGGTACTACCCTGAACCAAACGGGACAAGCGATTGAGATCATTGCGATGACGATGGGCGTGTACTTGACATTAAGTCTGATTACGTCTGCATTAATGAACTTGTATAACCGTAAAGTCGCGCTGGTGGAGAGATAATATGAGTACTCATCAATTTCAACCGGATCTCCCACCACCCGCCAATACTGTAGGCTTCGTTGGTTGGATGCGGAAAAATCTATTTAATGGCCCTATCAATTCCATTGTTACTGTCATTCTTGCGTATATTGTCGTAACTGCAATATGGTATATCGTGGATTGGGCGTTTATTAACGCAGACTGGATTGGCTCAACGCGTGACGACTGTAGCCGAGATGGTGCTTGCTGGGTATTTATCAGCGTGCGCTGGGAGCAGTTCATGTATGGTTTTTATCCAGAGTCCGAACTATGGCGCCCTCGCCTTTTCTATATCACATTAGCCATATTTACCGTTTTACTCGCGTATGAGAAGACACCGAAACGGATGTGGATTTGGC
The DNA here is from genome assembly GCF_015163535.1 of Vibrio sp. OPT46. Lineage (NCBI taxonomy): Bacteria > Pseudomonadati > Pseudomonadota > Gammaproteobacteria > Vibrionales > Vibrionaceae > Vibrio > Vibrio sp. OPT46. Next base: position 41,812 of record NZ_JADDYG010000356.1, read on the forward strand.
TTTTCTTCGTAAACATCTATCCATTCATCATCGCTGGGCTGTTATACGGGGGTGTCTTTGGACTAGAAGTGGTCGATACACACAAATGGGGTGGATTACTCGTTACGCTCATTATTGCGTTAGTTGGTATCGTAGTTTCACTGCCAATTGGTGTGGTGCTTGCGCTTGGTAGACGTTCAGAGATGCCGATCATTCGCAGCATTTGTACCGTCTACATTGAAGTTTGGCGTGGCGTTCCGCTTATTACGGTTTTGTTCATGGCTTCGGTTATGCTTCCATTGTTTATGTCTGAAGGCTCAGAGACAGATAAACTGATTCGCGCCCTTATAGGTGTGGTTATGTTTGCCTCCGCTTACATGGCAGAAGTGGTACGCGGTGGTCTACAAGCCATTCCGAAAGGTCAATATGAAGCCGCTGATGCGCTTGGGTTAAGTTACTGGAAAAAGACTGGGCTGATTATCTTGCCACAGGCGCTAAAGATTACTATTCCTTCTATCGTGAACACCTTCATCGGTTTGTTTAAAGACACCAGTTTGGTACTCATCATTGGCATGTTTGACGTACTCGGTATAGGACAAGCAGCAAATACCGACCCTGAATGGTTAGGTTTTGCTACAGAAAGTTATGTATTTGTCGCGTTAGTGTTTTGGGTATTTTGTTTTGGCATGTCGCGCTATTCGATATGGCTTGAAAACAAACTTCATACCGGTCACAAACGATAACTCATCAAGATCAAGGACGTATTATGACGCAACAACAAGACTACATGATCCAATTGAAGGACATGAATAAATGGTATGGTGAGTTTCACGTACTAAAAAATATTAACCTCGACGTTAAGCGCGGCGAGAAAATCGTTATCTGTGGTCCATCAGGGTCGGGAAAATCAACGATGATTCGCTGTATTAACCGTCTTGAAGAGCACCAAACAGGCAGCATTTACGTCTCTGGTACGGAATTAACTGAAGACTTAAAGAACATTGAAGCAGTACGCCGAGAAGTGGGCATGTGCTTTCAACACTTTAATCTCTTCCCTCATTTAACCGTACTGGAAAACTGTACGCTCGCGCCTATCTGGGTGAAGAAGATGCCAAAAGATGAGGCAGAAGCAGTTGCGATGAAATATCTGGAACGTGTAAAAATTCCAGACCAAGCGGAGAAGTATCCCGGTCAGTTGTCTGGTGGTCAGCAACAACGCGTGGCGATTGCTCGCTCTTTGTGTATGAACCCTAAAGTCATGCTTTTTGATGAGCCAACATCTGCACTCGACCCGGAAATGGTTCGCGAAGTACTGGATGTAATGGTCGAACTCGCCGAGGAAGGCATGACTATGCTTTGTGTGACACATGAAATGGGCTTTGCTAAAGAGGTTGCCGATCGCGTGATATTCATGGACGCAGGAGAGATCATCGAAGAAAACAACCCGGTCGATTTCTTTGAGAATCCTCAATCGGATAGGACCCAAAACTTCCTAGCGCAAATCTTACACCACTAAGATTTAGCCGAATCGACATAAAAAAGCACTGGTTTCTATGAAGCCAGTGCTTTTGTTACTAAATTCAAAAATCTGTGTGAGAATCAACATAGCTATGCTAGGCAGTAATATTGTGTTACAAGTTGCCAAATACATAACATCTTATTTCCATTATCATTTTATCTAGGATATGCATGAAAAGGGCTTGATTTTTTGAACTTTCAGCCCCATAAATGTACCAATAGTAAACTCCCTTATTGAGGATAATTATGAACAGTCCAATGTTTACTCGTTCAACAAGTGTTCCTAATACACTAGAAACTAACAAAGTACTGAAAAACACTTACTTCCTACTGTCGATGACACTGATGACCAGTGCTATCGCAGCAGTCGCGACTATGGCAATGCAAATTTCACCAATCATGGCAATTGTGATGCAGGTTGCAGCGATTGGTATTTTGTTCTTTGTTATGCCAAAGGCAATCAACTCATCATCTGGTATCGTTTGGACATTCGTTTTCACGACTCTAATGGGTGGTGCTTTAGGTCCAATGCTTAACTACTACGCATCAATTCCAAACGGTCCTACTATCATTGCTCAAGCTCTAGGTTTGACTGGTATGGTGTTCCTTGGCCTATCGGCTTACACCATTTCAAGCAAGAAAGATTTCTCTTTCATGCGCAACTTCCTGATGGCAGGTTTGATCATTGTGATCGTTGCAGCGCTGATTAACATCTTCGTTGGTTCAACAATGGCTCACCTAGTAATCAGCAGTGTTTCTGCACTCGTGTTCTCTGGTTTCATCCTATTCGATACAAGTCGTATCGTTCGTGGTGAAGAGACAAACTACATCAGTGCAACAATTTCGATGTACCTAAACATCCTTAACTTGTTCACTAGTCTGCTAAGCATTCTAGGCATCATGAACGACGATTAATCGTTTCTCGTTAAGTAGAATAAAAAAGCCCGAAGGTAATTCCTTCGGGCTTTTTCTTTGTGTGCAATTCAGTGTATTACGCCTGCTCTACTGACAACTCTATAACTTCGTCAGCTTCTGGATTTTCTCTAAAGCGTCTCACTTTGATCGTTTCCTCTCCTAACATGATTTGCTTGGCGATTCGGTGCATACCGTCAAAAACACGATAGTCACTGGTTAAGATTACCGGATACGACAAATCAGCATTGTTGATTCGTTGGCAATGTTTTGCAATTTCACGGCAGGTTGGCTGTGGCCCTTCATGACTAAACCAAGTCACTTCATTTGGGCCTTTGATATCATCAATCGAAATTTCTTCTACAGGTAAGGATTCTGCAAGTTGCCAAATACGCTCGATGGACCAAGTGGATTTTACATTGTCATTAATCTCAATGTAACGTTGTTTCGACATGACTAACTCCTTGTCATCATTGTTGTTTCTAACCTGAATACAGGCTTTCATTAATCCAATGAGAATATCGGTCTATGAAAACAAACACAACGTTTAAGCTATTAATTCTCAAACAATCGCTATATCGCTTGTATGAGCGCTTTATAATCACCTCTCTCAGTTTGTAAACTGATTTCAAGGTATAACTTGTCTTAATTCAAACCGCGACTTCGCAATCGCTCATCGACTGATGACAAAAAGCAAAATACTCCAAACGCAACCCACCAATAACCGAACATCTTGAGCGCGGGCAACCAGACTACTGATTTACCAGCTACGCTAAAAAATATGTAGGCCGACATAATCGGTGTCACTAACATGACTCCCCAAGTCAAAAAAAGTAACGGCCCATAGATGTACTGCAACCAAGCATACTTCGGTTTTATAGGATTATGTTTTACAAATCCCGTCAGACATAGAAAAGAGAAAATGCTAAAGCATGCTTGCAGTACCGCCCATCCAATGGAAACGAAAAGATTCGACCACTCCATACACTCCTGAATTGCTCCGTGTTGTTGTTAAGCATGGGTGAACATAACGATTTTTTTCAATTTATTCTTTTGATTTAAAACTAGTTTATATTCGTTGTGATCGACTTATCTAAAACAATAAATATAACTGACAAATCAATCACACCAAGCGAATTGCATAACAATGCAAAACCACCGATATCAACCCCGAAAATTTTCTAACAACACGAATAAAAAAACAAACTTATGCTTAAAATATAATTTAAGAGTATTCAGTTATAGGCCACTACTTTGTACGCTTTTGATTCGCTCGATACGACTTCGAGATTCTTTTGTTGAGAACATTCTCGGCTGTCGCTAATCTATAAACATCCATGTTTACTTAACGGATAAAACGTTATGTTCGTTTACAACGGCAAAGAAATTGAAACGGATGCTCAAGGCTACTTATTGGATCATACTCAATGGGAAGAAGGTATGATTGAGCTTTTAGCAAAAGAAGAAGACATCGAGCTTACGGATGCTCATTTGGAAGTTGTGCATTTTGTGCGAGACTTTTATGAAGAGTTTAATACCTCCCCTGCAGTGCGTATGCTTGTGAAAGCGATGGAAAAAGCGCACGGCCCAGAAAAAGGTAACAGTAAGTATCTATTCAAGCTGTTTAAAAAGGGGCCAGCCAAACAAGCAACCAAATTAGCCGGCCTACCAAAGCCAGCTAAATGCTTGTAAATTCATAAAATTTTAAAACCGCGTAACGGCTTATACGACGCAGGTTCCTGCATCACATGCTCTACTGTTGCCGTTCGCGGTCCTTCTTGTAACCATTCCGAAAACGCAACTATTTGCGCGTCTGTTCCACACGCCATCACTTCAACATCACCATTGTTTAGGTTCTTCGCATAACCTGTTAACCCTAGCTTCAATCCTTGATGGGAAGTATGGTAACGAAAGCCCACGCCTTGAACATGACCTTTTACTATAAATCTCTCACACTTTACGTTCATCTTTGTACCGCTTCTTTTTACTGAGTGATATATTCTTTTCGTCTATTCACCCCACTAAGGATAGTGGGTTTTTGCACGGTTATTATAATTATGAAAGAAATTCCATTCCGCTGGATTGATAAGTATCTCATTCACTTAAAGATTCAAGAAAAGTTCTATTTGCTCTTCGTTCTCCCTCTTCTTGCTTTAGTCATTCTCACTCTCGTCCTTAATAGCGCGGCTAATACACTGCTCTCAAGTATGTACCAAGAAGAGCTCATGCTTATGAAAGGTCTGATAGAGGCAGGCAACCTTTCTCAATCTCAAGTAGCAAGCCTCATAGCGGGTTCAGAAACCGTTTCTATTGGCTCAGGGCCGCAATCCGTGTCAGTTTTAAATGGTGCGTACAGCTTGGTTGCAAACCATGAACTTTCTTTATGGACTGCCCTATCAACGACTCAAGTGAGCATCATCTGTGTGAGCTTGTTTATTCTCGCTCTTGGCGTTTACTACATCATGACGTTTATTGGCGGCGCGATGTTCACGATGAACAAAGCATTAAACACCCTTGCTGGTGGCGACTTAACTGCGAGAATGAACTTCTTCCCTGTTCGCGACGAGTTTAGTGAAATTGCTATTACGATAGACAAAGTTGCAGAACGAGAGCAACAAATGGTGCTGTCGATTCAAGAGTCTGTGGCGTTAATGCAACAAATTAGCTCAGACCTGAATCAATCGATTCATCACAGTTCAGATATTTCAGCGACTCAGCAGGAACACCTCAACTCTCTTGCGAGTGCAACTGAACAGATGGCATCAACGATTCGAGAAGTCGCGACACTAGCTCACGATTCAAGCACGCAAACCGATGATGCACGTAACGTGGCTCAGTCTGGACAAGTGAAAGTTGAGAATACGCTTCACTCGATTTCGAACCTTTCTAATGAGATTCAATCTGCGTCTCAAGCCGTTGCCGAGTTAGATGCCAATGCAGCACAAATTGATGAAGTCGTGACAACCATCAATGGGATCTCCGAGCAAACCAACCTACTTGCTCTGAACGCGGCTATTGAAGCTGCACGTGCTGGAGAACAAGGTCGTGGATTTGCGGTCGTTGCGGATGAGGTTCGCGCTCTTGCGGGACGCACTCAGCAAGCGACAGTTGAAATCCAAACGATGATTGAATCATTACAGCGTAACAGCCAGTCGCTTACTAAGCTGATGGAAGTGACAGTTAATAATGCAAATGAGGGACATAACCTCATGACGGAAGTGAATCACGAAATCGGCTCTTTGGCAGATAAAAATCAAACTATCTCCGACAGTAGCATTCAAATTGCAACAGCAGCTGAAGAGCAAGGTGTAGTCGCGGACAATATCGCCTCAAGCGTTGAAGAAATTCGAGTTCAAGCAGATAACGTGTGCAATATGATAAGCACGACTTCACAAAACGTTGATCAACTGCGTAAGCAAAGCGACACAATGGAAGCACTACTTACTGGACTTAAAGCATAGCAACGGAATCTATTACAGCAAATTCAATAAAAGGGTCACTTTAGTGACCTTTTTTGTATTTAAAAGTCACTACAATGTACTGGATTGCCGAGGGATATTGCTTTTACCATTTACATCCCGGACAATACGCCCCTTTCAAAATTCAACAAGAGCTAATGAAATGACAGCTGCTATCTATTTGGTTAAAGGTCGTGAGAAATCGGTCAAGCGCAAGCACCCTTGGATCTTCTCTCGAGGCATCAACAAAGTTGAGGGCGAACCTGCTCTTGGCGAAACGGTTGATGTATTCACTCACGACGGTAAATGGCTAGCTAAGGCGGCATATTCGCCAGCTTCACAAATTCGTGCTCGTATTTGGAGTTTTGAGAAAGAAGAAATCGACACCGCGTTTTTCGTTAAACGACTTAAAGACGCACAACTTCTTCGTGAAGACATTATCGAACGTGATGGCCTTACGGGTTATCGCCTTATCGCAGCAGAGTCTGACAGCTTACCTGGCGTTACGATCGACCGTTACCAAAATTTCTTTGTGTGCCAACTTCTCAGTGCTGGCGCAGAACACAATAAGCAGGCTATTGTTGACGCTCTGGTTGAGTGCTTCCCTGATTGTAATGTGTACGAGCGCTCTGACGTGGCCGTTCGTAAGAAAGAAGGTTTGAAAGAGACCACTGGCGTATTGCACGGTGAAGTGCCTCCAAAATCTGTCGTCATCGAAGAAAACGGCGTAAAGATTAGTGTAGATATCGTTGGCGGACACAAAACAGGTTTCTACCTAGATCAACGTGATAGTCGCCAGCAAGCGATGAAATATATGAAAGGCAAAGAAGTTCTTAACTGCTTCTCTTACACTGGTGGCTTCGGACTTTACGCTCTAAAAGGTGATGCAAAGCGTGTGATTAACGCTGACGTGTCACAACCTGCTTTAGATACCGCAAAATTCAACGCAGAACTAAACGAGTTTGATATTTCGAAGAAGCGTGCCGTCTTCCTAAATGCAGACGTGTTTAAGCTGCTTCGTGAGTATCGTGATCAAGGAACTCAGTTCGATGTTGTGATCATGGACCCACCGAAGTTCGCAGAGAGCAAAGCACAACTAAACGGCGCATGTCGTGGTTACAAAGACATCAACATGCTAGCAATGCAAATTCTAAAACCGGGCGGCACGCTACTGACCTACTCGTGCTCTGGCTTGATGGATCAAGTTCTGTTCCAGAAAATCATCGCTGATGCAGCCGTAGACGCTAACCGCCAAGTAAAGTTTGTGGAGCGTTTTGAGCAAGCCGCTGACCACCCAACCGATACAGCATATCCAGAAGGCTTCTACTTAAAAGGTTTTGCATGTAAAGTGCTTTAGGCTACGAATAAGTAAGACAAAGCAGAAGAAAAGGGCCTACTGGCCCTTTTCATTATGGCTCTAAGTTAACCTTAGTTAGTGCGGATAACACATCTCTCTCAAAGTCCGCATTTCCCACGATTAAATCACTAAACTCTGTCGCCCCGTTTTCTATTACGATAGTTTGAATTGAGTTTCCATCGTTATGGGTTATTTCTAGAGATAAGTCATCGCCATCAATGTTCAAGTCAATACTATTAAGAAGTTCTTCTATCGTATTGTGCCCTGCATCTTCAACTACTTCACTCAGATCTAAGGTGTCCAAATCTCTCTCAAAACCTCTAATTAGATCTGTTCCTGTATCCAAGGAGTCGTTGACCCATTTAAAGACATCTGCCTCGTTATCATTACCGATCAAGATGTCATGACTTACATCTACTTCAGCTTCAATAATATTTGCAGAGCCATTACTTGAAGCATTTACTCCTCCGTTTTCATCAATAATGAATTGCAGGGTATTCTCACTTTGATCGCCATCGTTATCCGTCAATACATAATCGAAGTCTAACGTTTCAACTGTATCACCCACCGCACCATAAAATGCATACGTACCATCGTTTAGGTCGATTTCCAGAGTATGTTTGCTGTCGATATAGATAGTAAGCTGCATCGTTGTGTCGTCAAATGCATGCGAAATACCATCGTTATTGTCAGTAACTATTAGGTCTGTACCATCAAACGAATAAGTGACACCGTCATGTTCTATTTCGCTAATATAACCACCATCTGCACCAATACCTGTATCTGGAGAAGTGGTATACATCAAGTTCCCCCCAACAGGTTGAATCACTGACTGCAACATAACTGGAGGTAATTGAGTTACGTCAGGAACCACAACACCATCAAGGTCTTGATTCAAAAAGCCATCATATGCTACGCGATCTAATTGCTCCGGCATAAGATTAACGCCCATACCATACGCTAGGGCTGTTATCTGATTATCAGGATCGGTTAGGTGATCAATCCAACTCTGCTCGCGAGCGTCGTTTATAAATGATGACGCAGGGTTTGGCTGACCATCTGACAAGAAGTAACTAACATTCGACGCACTGGTTAACTTACCTACATCATCCCATGACTGTTTTGCTTCATTTAGCGCGTTGTTATAGTTAGTCGCGCCACCCGCAGTTAGCGTCTCAATATACGCTTTGGCCTCCTCGACCGTCAGCCACGTCGCAGCACCTATAGCGTAAGTGGATGCTGTACTGCTATAAGTAATAATTTGAACTCGCGTTTGACCGATAGACTCATATTGATTCAATAACTGAGTTGCCGAATCTTTCATTATCTGCAAGCGATTATCCGTTCGCATAGAACCCGAGACATCCATTATGAGCTGAACGTTGGCACTTTCTTTAGTTTCTGCAACTACATCGTGAATAATAGATGCAGAATCTGGTGAGTCATCTTCCACAATAACGTTGACCGTTGTGGAGTTAGTAAGACCACGAGCATTCGAGACAAGCACAGGCACCTCAATATTTAAGGTGTCTTCTCCAGATGGGTTGGAGTGATCAATCGGACCAAGAAGCTCCGTAGATACCACTCCAGTATCATTGACTGATATTTTGATAACCTCTTCACCGTTCGCTGAACCGATAAGCATTTGGTCGTTATTTGATAACGTCCACGTTACAGAGATACCGTTACTAGTAAGAGCTGTAGATGGTTCACTGAGCGTAACAGAATCAACGGTTTGACCCAGCGTCAATTGTTCTACATCAGTACTCGAGTCAGTTGTGTCATCAAAGCCGTTTAGAGCAGAGTCATCAGCAATGGCGTTGCTTAAGCCTTCCTCAGAAACGTTTAGAGTTACACCTTCTACGATTGGTGGGGCGTAAGGGTTGACAGAAAAGTACCCCGTTTTACTGTCTCCATCATTATCAGTAATCGTGTAGTTAAAATCGATATCCCCATCGCCATAAGGTGAGGTCAAAGGTAAGTATTGGAAGAACTCCCATTTTCCAGTGCTAGGTGTAAGTTGAACTTCGAATGCAAGCTCTCCATCAGCCTCTGCAATCAGTCTATTAGAGTTTTGTGGATCGACGTATATCAACACGTCTTTACCATCTAGAGTCTCTAAACCAGCCTCACCTCCATTTAAGACTATAGAACCAGGGCCATCAGCTCCATATACAGCACCGAGGTTCCCATCCGCACTAGCAATTGGCACGCCAGAGTACGCACCTGTAAAGGTTATTGATTTAACGGTAAAGTCACTGTTGTCTTCAGTATCCGGGCCATTGCCATTACTGGTCGCCTCGAGGATGATTTTATCAAAGCCTCCCTGTTGAACATTGAAATTTGCCGCGTAATCACCACTGCTTGCGTCAGAGCTGAACGATTGCTGAGCAATTAATACACCATCTCTATAAAAAGATGCGATTCCTTTCTCAAGTTCACCACCAAACATTTTCTCAAATTCTATTTCTGCTCCGTAAGCAACTTTATTGCCTAAGTCTATGATTAACTGCTCTGATACACCCTCATTACCCGCGAATCGATAATCGACTTCGTTTTCTAATTGGAAGCCGTTGTTACCAGAACTTTTAACGCCAATCCCTTCTGATGATTGATTGATTTCAGCTGTTCCCAGCATCACAGATTCGTCAGACACAAAACCGTTTGCAGTCACAACAACATCCCCAAATGTTCGACTGGTTGCGTCTGCCTCACTTCCTGCAAAATCTATGCGCCCTGTCAGAACGTTAGGTGCACCAGTAAGCGACACATCGACGGGTTGAACAACAACAGGCACGTATGGGCAATCATCTTCAACGGCCACATTTAAGCTTTGAGATGTTGTTGTTTGTCCATCACTTACAGAAATCTGTAAATCAAAGTTGATGATGTCTTCCACATCATTAACAGGATGATCAAGTGGCTCAAACAGAGTAATAGTATAGTCCCAAGAGCCTTGACCTGAAGCTGAAGGCTCGCTCAGCACAACAGTAGCAACAACGCTCAGGTGAGCAGTTTTCGCAGTCAGCGTTTGAGTACTGTTGTCCCACGTCCACGATATAGGCTCCCCTCCTGATGTTAGGTTGTTAGGGCCTGCCAATACCACTGAAACATTCGCCGTGTCTGGATCGGCAACTGTGAATGTTCCTGAGAAACTTGCGGAGTTAGTGGTGTCTGAAGGTGATCCTGTATTATCAGGGATACCATTAGCTAAACCTTCTTCCGAAACAACTGCATTCACAACATTTGAAATAGAAGGAGGAGCATCATTATCAATAATCGTTGCCGTACCGGTATCGCTGCCTTGTACTGCGCCAATGCCGGTCACCGTGACACTGAAATCTTCTGGGCCTTCATAAACGGCGTCATCAATGGAAGCGATGCGCACATCAAACTCAGTTTGCCCTGCTGGCACCGTTACCACGCCATCGTTTGGCACTGCAACCCAACCGGAGCCTGTGTTGTATTCTAAGGTGCCTAAGTCTCCAACTTCGGTGTCACCTAAGTTCAGGCCTAGCTCGACTTGAACAGTGGACTCGGAGGCATTCGACAGCGTCACTTTGAAGTTCGCTGTCTCACCCTCATT